>SVRJ01000024.1 GCA_015064885.1 Oscillospiraceae bacterium | reverse complement strand
CAGCTCCCAAGGCTGACGAAGTAGGCAAGGTAGCCTCCGGCTACACACCCGAAGGAACAGGTATCGATTCTCTCGATAAGATCACTGATCCCGCAGGTAAGTATTATCTCACAAAGGACGTTACCGCAGGAGCAACTCTCACAGCAGAGTTCAAGGGTACTCTTGACGGCAACGGCAAGACTATCACAGTTTCCGCTCCTATCTTCGATAAGCTCGCAGGTACTGTAAAGAACCTCGTTATCAAGGGCGCGGTAGACACATCCGCCAATGCCGTTCAGGCAGGTGCTCTCGCAGCTCAGGTTACAGGCGCTTCTGTTATTACAAACGTTAAGAACGAAGCAAGCGTTAAGGGCTACGTTACGGCAGGCAACGGTCCCGACGCTTCGGAAAGCAAGACTTCCGGCTATAAGGCAGGTGCCGCAGGTCTCGTAGGCAGAGCAGCAGCTGACGTTGAGATCACAAAGTGCGCTAACACAGGCGCTGTCAACGGCTACTGTGCAGGCGGTATCGTTGGTCTTACAGACGGCGAAGTCAAGGTAAGGATCACATCTTGCGTTAACACCGGTAAGATCACAAACGTAGGCGTTACGGCTACTGTAGGTGACGGACACGGAAGTATCGCAGGTATCGTAGGATGCCTCAACAACTCTGTAGATACAGTTATCGACGACTGCGTAAACGCAGGCGAGATAGTAGCTGTTTACAAGCAGGCTACAGGCGGTATCGTAGGCGGCGCTTGGAGAAGCGACAAGACCTGCGTTGCAGAGGACAACAAGGTAGTTATCAAGAACTGTAAGAACACAGCTAACATCGAAGGCGGCTGGCAGACCGGCGGTATCGCAGGCTGGATGAGAATCAACATCTCTATCGAGAACTGTGAAAACAGCGGTAAGATAGTTTCCAATCAGTCCTACTCCGGTGGTATCCTCGGACGCGGCGGATTCGATAACAAGAACAACGTTAAGAATTCTGACGGTACATATTCCTACATCAAGGTATTCATCACAGACTGTAAGAATACAGGCGCAATTCAGTCCTTCACAGGTCAGGCGGGCGGTATACACGGCTACTGCGAAACAAAGGTTGAATATAAGAACTGTGTAAACACAGGTACAATAGGTCTCTACAACCCCGACGGAACAAATACAGCTAACATCCACGGCGGCGGTATCGCAGGCGGATTCCAGAGTGTTGCCGAGTTTACAAACTGCGTAAACACAGGTAAGATCGAAGTAGGTAACCGTGCAGGCGGTATCTTCGGTAACTCTGCTCAGCCCAAGGAAAATGCCGTTCAGGGTAAGATCATTATCAATAACTGCGTAAATACAGCAGATATTACATCCACAGCAAGCAGCGCAGGCGGTGCAGGCGGTTACATGTGGGCAACATCTACACACCATATGGTAGTTGACGGCTTTGTAAACACAGGTAAGATCACAGCTAAGACGTTTGCTTCCCAGTTCTTCTCTTATACAAACTCCGTTTCCACAGTTCTTCAGAACGCTGTAGGCGCAGGTAGTGTAAAGGGCTCTCAGGATACAACTCACCTTTCTATCCACGGTCTCTCCTCCGCAGACGCTTCCGCTTACGTAACAAAGAACGTTTATCTCGTTGAAAACGACGGTACTGCTCACTACTCCTACACAGAGACAGAAGCTAACGCAGCATCCATTATCACGATCGATAAGGCTCCCGAGGGCGCTGTCACAATAGTAACCAAGGCTCAGCTCGCATCCGGTGAGGTTGCATACAAGCTCAACGAAGCTATCGGTAAGGAAGTATTCAAGCAGACTCTCGGCACAGACGCAGTTCCCACATTCGAGGGCAAGAGCGTTCTTAAGAATGCCGACGGTACTTACGCTAACCCCGTTCCCGTAACTCCCAGCAAGCCCACAGGCGATATGACAGTAGTTATCTTCGCTATCATGGTTCTCACAGTAGGCTCCGCTGTAGTTATCGGCAAGAAGATCTCTGTAAGATGACCTTATAAAATTCATAATAACCCCTCACCGCTTTGGCGGTGAGGGGTTGTTTTTTGTTTCGGCAAAATAAACAAAAAACGAGCCTTTTTTGTTTCTGTTGAGGCGGTGATTTTGTGCAAATTGCGGAAATTTTAAAAAAGCAAAAACCGTGATTGATTTTTGGAAATATATATGTTATAATATTGTTATCAGGTTATTATTATGACCGAAACTATTTTACGAAAGGAATTCATTATGAAAAGAACACTTTCTATCATTCTTTGCCTCGTAATGGTTCTGTCCCTCGTGGCAGTTTCCGCATACGCAGCTCCCAAGGCTGACGAAATAGGCAAGGTAGCCTCCGGCTACACACCCGAAGGAACAGGTATCGCTTCTCTTGCTGAAGCTACCGATCCCGCAGGTAAGTATTATCTCACAAAGGACATCACGGTTTCCGCTACTGTTGAGGTTGCCTTTACAGGTACTATCGACGGCAACGGCAAGACCATCACGGTATCTGCTCCCGTATTTACAGATTTCAGCGGTACTCTTAAGAACGCTGTTATCGCGGGCGCTGTAGATACTACGGGTGAAGCAAAGACAACTCACACCGGTACAGTGGGAAGAACCTCTGTTTCGGGCGCTACGTTCGAAAACGTTAAGAACACAGCAACCGTTAAGGGTTGGGTGCTCGACGACAAGAACATGGAAAAGGGCGATATCTCCTCCCGTATCGGAACAGGCGGATTTATAGGCCATGCTACAGGCGCTCTTACTTTCAAGGACTGTGCTAATACAGCGGCTGTCAACGGATATGCAGTAGGCGGATTCGTTGGTTATGCGGTAGGCGCAGAAGCTACTCTCTATTTCGAAAACTGCCTCAACAGCGGTAAGATCACAGACGAGGGCGCAGTTAAAGTCGGCAACAACGGTTCTCTCGGCGGTATCGTAGGTATCTCCGATAACGGCGTGAGCTTCACGTTCAAGAACGTTCATAACACAGGCGACGTCCTCGGCACAAACGGTAAGGACGCTAAAAAGTCTCAGTGCCCCGCAGGCGGTATCATCGGATACGGCTATATCGGAAAGGGCAAGTTCGAGACGTCCGCTGTGTTTGAAAACGTAAGCAATACAGGTAAGGTTACAGGTACAAACCAGGTCGGCGGTATCGGCGGATACATGTGCCAGATCACAACTTGTACAAACGTTGTAAATAAGGGTGACGTTGAATCCTTCGTTAACTATGCAGGCGGTCTCTTCTCACGTATAGGACAGGATCAGCCGGATACGGCAAACACGACTCTCGTTATCGCTACACTTAAGAATTGCGAAAACTACGGTAACGTTAAATCCGGTCAGCAGTACGGCGGCGGTATGATAGGCTATTGCCCCTACGGCGCTACAGCTGAAAACTGCGTAAACTACGGTGATATAGATTCTACGGTTGCTACAAGTAACGGTAACGTAGGCGGTATCTACGGTACGATCTGGTATAACACAGTAGCTAAGAATTGCTTCAACTACGGCGACCTCGCAACATCCGAGTCACACAACAACTCTGCAGGCGGTATCGCAGGCAGAGCAGGACATAAGGGCGGTGTTCACGTTATCGAAAACTGCGGTAACTACGGCGACATCGTAGCAGGCTCCAAGGGCGGAAGCGTTGGTGCAGGCGGTATCCTCGGTTACATCTGGGGCGGTGGCAACGGCTCTTCCTCCATCTACAACTGCTTCAACGTCGGTAAGCTTACCGTTAAGCAGGCAGCAGGCTGCGTAGCAGGTATCGTTCCTTACTTCAACTGCGGCACCCTCTTCAATATCCAGGGATGCTACAATGCAGGTGAAATAGTTGTTCCCGAGGGACATACGGGCGTTAACTACCAGCTCTGGTACAACAACAACGCTACTATGAACCTTGAAGGAATCAAGGGTAACTTCTACCTCGCAGGCGACGGTAAGAATGCTTACGGTTATAAGGGCACGGACGGAGCTATCAACGTTGCAGGTGATACCTTCACCGCAGAAGAGCTCAAGAACGGCGCTCTCGCATACAAGCTCAACGAAGCTATCGGTAAGGAAGTTTATAAGCAGACTCTCGGCACAGACGCTAATCCTTCTTTCGAGGGCAAGAGCGTTCTCAAGAATGCTGACGGTACTTACGCTAACCCCGCTCCCGTAACTCCCAGCGAGCCCACAGGCGATGTGACAGTAGTTATCTTCGCTATCATGGTTCTCACGGTAGGCTCCGCTGTAGTTATCGGCAAGAAGATCTCTGTAAGATGATTTTATAAAACTCATAATAACCCCTCGCCGCTTTTGCGGTGAGGGGCTGTTTTTTGTTTAGGCAAAATAAACAAAAAAACAGGATTTTTTGTTTCTGTTGAGGCGGTGATTTTGTGCAAATTGCGGAAATTTTAAAAAAGCAAAAACCATGATTGATTTTTGGAAATATATATGTTATAATATTGTTATCAGGTTATTATTATGACCGAAACTATTTTACGAAAGGAATTCATTATGAAAAGAACACTTTCTATCATTCTTTGCCTCGTAATGGTTCTGTCTCTCGTGGCAGTTTCCGCATACGCAGCTCCCAAGGCTGACGAAGTAGGCAAGGTAGCCTCCGGCTACACACCCGAAGGAACAGGTATCGATTCTCTCGATAAGATCACTGATCCCGCAGGTAAGTATTATCTCACAAAGGACATCACAGTTTCCGCTACGTTCACTACCGAATTTACCGGTACGTTCGACGGAAACGGCAAGAAGATAACAACGTCTGTTGCTCTCTTCGAAAAGGTCAACAACGCAACGGTTAAGAACTTTGTTGTTGAAGGTAGCGTAAGCCTTACAGCTGCAGGCGTTACTGCAGGCGGCTCTGAGGACTTCTATGCGGCGGTAGCTATCATTGCTAACGGAAAGTCCACCTTCCAGAACATTCTTTCCGACGTTGACATAACAACGACCTCCTCCAACACAAGGATCGCAGCTATCGCGGCTACAAGTGAAGCTGACTACGATCTCGTTATCGACACTTGCGTAAATAAGGGCGATATCTCTGTTCTTAAGTATGCAGGCGGCATATACGGATGGACAGCAAAGAAGGGTACAGGCGTTGTAAAGAATTGTGCTAACTACGGTAAGATCACATCTACCGGTGGTTACATCGGCGGCGTTATCAACAGAATGTGCGGCACAGACGGTGCTCTCACTGTTACAGATTGTGCTAACTACGGCGAAGTAAGCTCCACAGGCGGAGCTGCAGCAGGTATCCTCGCATACCACGACAAGTCCGACCTCACTATCACAGGTTGTGTAAACGAGGGTAAGATCAACGGCGCAGGCGGCGCGGCTGCAGGTATCGTGGCTAACCCCGCACTCGGCGATGCAGGTAAGACACTTACTATCAAGAATTGTGTAAACAAGGGCGAAGTTTTTGCTAAGAACCAGATGGGCGGTATCGTTGGTTACTCCAACACCAAGGTAGGTACTATCGTTATTGAAGATTGTGTAAACGACGGTCCCATTACAGCTCTCGGAACAGACGCTTACGGTTCGGGTATCATCGGCCGTGCAGGTCATGACGATGCAGGTAAAAACGAAACCTCTATCACAATAAAGAACTGCGTAAACAACGGTGCTATCAAGGCAGGTAAGGACCAGGTAGGCGGTATGATGGGATACGACTGCATGAAGATCTCTACATATGAAGGATGCGTAAACAACGGTAATATCGGACTTATCGAAGGCGCTAAGGATGCACACGCAGGAGGATTTCTCGGTAACCACCGCGCAGGTACTGACGTTGTAACTACATTCAAGAACTGCGTAAACAACGGTGACGTTGTTTCACAGGGTAACAAGAGCGCAGGCGGTATTGTAGCTAACTCCAACCACCATGCAATAATCATTGGCTGTGCTAACTACGGCGATATCACATCTCCCGCATATAACGCAGGCGGTCTTGCAGGATACCTCAACGGTAACAATGCTCCCGCAACTGTTGAAAACAACATAAACGCAGGTAAGGTAACCGGCGGAAACGCTGTATCTCAGCTTGTTGCTTATATCAACTCGAATGCTTCCGTAATCAAGAACAACCTCGCAGTAGGTTCTGCCGCAGCAGCTACAGATACTGCAAAGGTAGTTATTCTCATGGGCTCCTCTGCAGATCTTTCCGCAAATACTGTTGAAGGCAACTACTACGTTGAAAACGACGGTACAACATACTATACGTATACCGCAACCGAAAGCAACGCAGCTAATATTGTTGAATTTGCAAAGAGAAAAGAAAACTCCGTAATCGTTGTAAGCGCAGCTCAGCTCGCTTCCGGTGAGGTAGCATACAAGCTCAACGACGCTATCGGTAAGGAAGTATTCAAGCAGACTCTCGGTACAGATAAGACCCCTGCATTCGAAGGCAAGAGCGTTATCAAGAATGCTGACGGTACTTACGCTAACCCCTCCACTACTCCCGACACACCCAAGCCCAGCACTCCCACAGGCGATATGACAGTAGTTATCTTCGCTATCATGGTTCTCACGGTTGGTTCTGCGGTAGTTATCGGCAAGAAGGTTTCCGTAAGATAAAATAAAAATACAAATGGCGGTCTTCTTGCCCGCTGAAAAAATCCCGCGGCAGATGTTTCTGCCGCGGGATTTTTTATCTCTGCGAAAGGAGTACATTGTGTAATGGTAAAACGATCTTTTGCCTTTTTTCTGCTTGTTCTTCTTGTGATCGGCGTGTTTTCCTGCGAAAGGACTGCCGTTGATACTACCGACCGATCTTATCCTCCGACCGAGTCAACTTCAATGACTTCAAAAGCCGAGCCCGAAGAGGAAGAAGAGACCGAACCGCCAATAATTATAAATGAGGATACGCTTGTTATGGTACAAAATAATATTTCATCTTATAAAATAATATATCCGAAAGAAGCTACAGCATCTGTACTTACCGCAGTAAGCGAGCTTCAGAGCTATATAAAGAAAATTACAAAGGTCGAACTCCCCGTATGCACGGACGAGGAGCCGGTATCCGAGCTTGAAATAGCCGTCGGCTATACTAACAGAAGCGAAGACGGTCAGTTTGATAAGAAAAAGCTCGGAGACGAGGGATTTGTTATAGAGACCAAGAATAAAAAGCTGTTTATTGCAGGAAGCGGAGTAAGGGGCGCACTCTACGGTGTATATACCTTTTTGGAGGAGTATCTCGGATGCGGGTTCTATACCTCCGAATATGAAAAGATCCCCTCGCGTGAGACTCTTGTCGTTCAGCCTATAGAGCGTGATGAGCAGATCCCTTTGCTTGAATACAGAGAGATAGACTTTGTTACGTCGAGAAAAAATAATTTTCAGCCAAAGCTTAAAGCTAACGGCGTGTATGCGCCCGCAAGCCCTGAGGTGGGCGGAAGAGTAGAATACGTCGGTGGATTCGTCCATACACTTGACTCTCTCGTCTCGCAGAAGGACTATTACTCGTCTCACCCGGAATACTTCGCAATGAAGGAGGACGGAACGCGGCAGAACGGCTGGGGTGCTCAGCTCTGCCTCTCTGATCCCGGCGTTCTCAAGGTGGTAAAGAATAAGGTGCGCGCTCTTCTTGAAAGTCGCCCGGATGCAAATATCATATCCATCTCGCAGAGCGACAGCGGAACAAACGTTATGCCGTGTATGTGCCCCGAATGCAGAAAGGTGCATGAGGAGGAGGGCTCATATTCGGGTACTCTTATCCGCTTTGTCAATGCGGTGGCAGAAGAATTCGCAAAGGATTATCCGAACGTAAAGTTTGACACGCTTGCATACAGGTATTCGAGAAAGGTGTGTAAGACGCCGCCTGCGGATAACGTTATCGTCCGTCTTTGTACTATCGAGTGTTGCTTCTCGCATCCTCTCGGAAGCTGTAAGGACGTTTATGCAGTATCCGGAAGCGACAATACCATTGCCGAGGATATTGCGGATTGGAGTAAGATATGCAATAACATCTACGTGTGGGACTACGTAACTAATTATAAGCAGTCTGTTATCTTCTTCCCGAACTTCAACTCTATGCGTCAGAACGTAAGGTTCTTTGCCGAGCATAACGTTATCGGGGTTTATGAGGAAGCAAATTATTTCAGTGAGACCTGTGATTTTCCCGAGTTGCGCAGCTACATACTTTCAAAATTGCTCTGGAACCCGTATATGAGCGAGGAGGAGTACTGGGGATATATAGACGATTTTCTGAAGAACGTTTACGGTAAGGGATGGAGATACTTGCGCGAATATATCGACCTTGCACAGAATACGGTCAAGGACTATCATTTCGGTATCTACGAGGAGTTTACGAAAAGCGCATTTTCTCATAAGACCACGCCGAAAAGAGATCCCGAAATGCTATCGGGACTTACCCTCGATATGGTAAAAAACTATGAGAGCGTAGACTGGACAAAATTCTTCGGATATCTCAGAAGCACAGAGGAAAATCCGCTTACGCTTAAAGGCGAAGAGCTGTTCGAGAAGGCTCTCGGCAAGGCGACGCCCGAGCAGGCGGAGAGAATAAAGAAGGCAAAGCTCCAGATCGACTTTCTGAAGTCTTACGTGATGTATTCCACCTACAGTAAATCTGCTCTGACCGACAACATCGTAGCGCTTATGTCGGATTTCTTCAGAACAAATGAAGAGGCAAAGGCAGTTTCCTCCTCCGAAAAGAATGATCTCATTTTCGCGGTGCGCGATCACGTTAGTGAAAAATACGCAAGTATATACGAGGACTTCAATAAGTCGCTTTATACCGAGGCACGCAAATACGGTATAGCAAGGCTCGGTGAGGGCTCGCCCGATATTACCGGTGGAGAGCTTGACTTTACAAAGCTTCCTTACGATTGGAAAAAGAAATAAAAGCATAAAAACGCTCCGCTTCACACTGTCAAGGTATGAAGCGGAGCACTTTTTTATCGCTTTATTTGATTATCGGGTAGAGCTGTATCGTGTTTCCTCCGTCAACGGTAAGCTCTGCGCCGGTGGTGTTCCTTGCGTGAGCGGCAAAGTAGAATGCCGCGTCCGCAATATCCTCTCCCACAGCGACGTCACCTATAGGAGTGTACCTGGACGGAACAGTTGCGTAAAACTCGGGGTTCTTCTCCCATCGGTCGGTCTTTATCATTCCGGGAAGCACTGCGTTGACTCGGATGTTGTATTTGCCGAGATCGAGAGCGAGCGCCCTCACCAGTCCGAGCTGAGCTCCCTTTGACGCCACGTATGCTATCCTGTCGGGGATGGCTCTGTAGGCGGTGTTCGAGTTTATGAATACAAAGTTTCCGCCTCCGCTCTCCTTCATTCTTTTTGCCGCGTGCTCTACTATACAGTAGTTCCATGTAACGTTCGTATTGATAACACGCATAAAATCGGTGAGAGGGTTTTCGAATATCGCCATTCCGAGCCCTTGGTCGGCCGCGTTGAGAACTACCGTGTCGAGAGATATCGCTTCGGCGTCCAGAAAGTCGAACATTCTGTCCACCGCATCCTCGTCGACCGTCCTCTCGTCGATAAGCGAGTCTATTGCGTATCCGATAATTTTTACATTCGGGAATTTTTCACGGTATCTTTTTTCCGCCTCCTTGACACGCTCGGCAGATCTTCCGGTGAATACTACGTCGTATCCCTCGGATGCGAATTTTTCTACTATAGCGACGCCGGTATTTATGCATGCGCCGGTAATAAGTGCTGTTTTCATATCTTGTTTTGTCCTTTCAGTATTCATGCGCTCGGCATCAAAAATAGAATTCGGTCTCGGGGGGACGGATGTCTGTCAGAGCTCCCGTGTAGTGCCTCAGGGTGTGAGGGGAATACGGATGCTTCAAGCATTCCTCCTCGTTTATCTCTATTCCGAGCCCCGGCTTGTCGGGTATCTGCATATATCCGTCGGCATATACGAGCGACTCGCTTGTAACGTCCTTTCGCCACGTGACGTCGCTGTACATTATCTCGAGTATCGAAAAATTCGGGCAGCAAGCCGCTATCTGCAGAGTAGCCGCGTTAGCGACGGGGCCTGACGGATTGTGCGGAGCAAACGGAATATAATAGGCCTCAGCCGCCGCGGCTATCTTCTTCAGCTCCATGATACCGCCCGCATGACTTATATCCGGCTGAATATAATCTGCCGCTCTCATCTCAAAGAGATCCTTGAAGGAACGAAGCGTGTAAAGTCTTTCACCGGCTGATATAGCCACGGGAGACTTATCTCTTACCGCCTTGAGCGCTTCGAGATTGTCGGGCGGAACAGGTTCTTCAAAGAGCATGGGAGAAAACTGCTCGAGCTCCTTCGCTATCTTTATTCCGGTAGGAACGTTAAAGCGTCCGTGTCCCTCAATAAGCAGGTCGACGTCCTTTCCTACCGCCTCTCTTACCGCGGCAACACAGCGAAGCGCGGTGTCGAGGTCCTTGTTTGATATTTCAAGATACGACTTTCCGAACGGGTCCCACTTCATGGCGGTAACACCGCGCTGTACGGCTATCTTTGCTTTCTCGGCAAATTGCTCGGGAGTTTTTGCCCCTGAGAACCAACCGTTGACGTATATTCTGACCTTTTCGTTTACCTTTCCGCCGAGGAGTCTGTATACGGGAACTCCGAGATACTTTCCGAGAATATCCCAAAGAGCGCATTCGACCGCGGAGAGGGCGGACATAAGAACCGCACCGCCTCTCCAGTAAGCGTCTCTGTATATGTCGTGATAGTGCTTTTCAACGTCGAGGGGGTTCTTTCCTACAAGATACTCCTTTATGTGCTCGACAGCACCCGTGAGTGCCTTTTCCTTGTATTCGAGTGTGGCTTCGCCCACACCGTCTATTCCTTCATCGGTGTAGACCTTTACGAACATCCAGTTAGTCCGAAAGCAGTCTACCGCAAATACCTTTACGTCTGTTACCTTCATTTGATTGCTCCTTTTACAGTTCTATTTCCTCATATATAGTGGGTATTACTCTGCCTCTGCATACAAACGACCTTGGGTCAAGCTCGTCAAACATACCGAAATGTATCGGTACCGCCTTCCTTGCGCCCGTTCTCCTTGCAAAGCGGGCGGCGTCTGTGGCGTTCATATTGTTTCCGACACCGTTTATAGGCAGGAATACCGCATAGATGTCATCCGGAAGATCGTCAAATATCTCTTTGTTATAGAGAGTGTCTCCGGTTACGTACAGCTTTATTCCGGTTGAAAGCTCCTCGATGATCACACCTATCGCATACGGATCGCTGTGCTCAGCCTTGACCGCCGAAAAACGAAGGTCGCCTTCGGTCCATTCACTGTATCTGTTGAACTGAACGTAGTTATGCCCGTTTTTATACTGCCTTGCCTTGTTCCATACCGACGTGGGGCAGAGAACCGTCATATTCTTTTCCTTTGCAAAATACACGGGTGCCGTCTCGGGATCGTAGTGGTCGAGGTGGTCGTGCGTAAACACGAGAACGTCAGGCTCGATAGCGAGAAAGCTTTCGTCTATCGGCTTGCGCCTGAAATTTTTGGGCTCTGCCTTGACAACACTGTCAGACAGATAAGGATCGATAATGACTGTTTTTTCACCGCAGGAGAGCAAAATTCCCGCCTGCCCGAGCCAAATAGCTTTCATGATCTCACTTCTCCTTTCCAAATACCAATGCGAGGGGCGTGTCTGTAAGAGGAATGTTTTTAAGGCGCACTCCTCCGTCTCCGAGGTCCTCTGTCATTTCCTCCGTAAGCTCGTATATGCTTCCGTCGCGAAGGTCGATAAGCCTTATTTCCTCGGTATCCTGTCCGAAAACAGAGAAGGATGCCGTTCCCTCGTATGAGGTGGTGATGAGATATACCGCATTCCAGTAGATAAGAGCGGTCCTTCCGTCACAGAGTCTGAACGGGTATACCTTTATACTGTCGTCGGTGCAGTCTCTTCCGTTTACTCTCCTTGAAGGAAGATCCTCGAGAGCGTAGGGGATATTTATAGGCTCGGCGTTTTCACGCATAAGAGAGGCAAGCGCGGAGAGAGCGTAATAGGAGGGCTTTTCGGTGTATTCTCCGGTAGCTCTTCCGTCCTCGTCGAACTCGGCACTCAGAACACCGAAATATCCGTAGTCGAGATACGAGCTCTTATCTCCCACTCTTCCGTGAAGAGCCTCTATCATATCCATGCACGAAAAATACGAGGAAAACTCAAGACCGCAGTAAAGGTCGCAGACAAGCGTGCGCAGAAGCATTTTAGTCTGCTTTTCTCTCGTCCAGGCAAAGCCCTTCATCGCTCCGTTTCCGTCGCTCCTGGATTGAGCACCCGATTCACCCTGAATGAGCTTTATTTTCGGGTCATAATGATCGATAAGCCTGCGTAGAGCGGTAATTACTTTTTCTCTTCTCATGTCGTACGAGGAATACGAATGGAAGGATACGTAGTCTATGTATTTGTAAAGGCCTGTCGAGAGAGCGTCGTTCACGAATTTGAGGACCGCGGAGTGACCGATGGCAAAGCCCGCCACCCTTGCGTCTGTGTCAGTCTCCTTAACGGCGATAGCGGTAGCCAGGGCGAATTCTCCGTATTCTTTCGCGTTTACGGTAAGGTCTATATCCGCTTTTGTCTCTCCGTCTCTGTGCTTCCATGAATAAGGGCAGTCGGGCTCGTTCCATACCTCATATACGGATATTCTGCCCTTGAAGTGCGAGACGGTGGCACGTACGTAATTCAGCCACGCCTCCTTTGCCTCGTCAGAATTTATCGGAGGGCAGCCGACAGCACCGAAAACAAGCTTTGCGAGCGGAGTGTATAGAGGGTTACCGTAGCAGAGACAGAGCCACGGCTTCATTCCGCGTGCTATGAGATTATCTACTATCGAGTCGAGCCATGCAAAATCGTAAACACCCTTCTCCTTTTCGGTGCGCATCCATCCCGATTGGAGCCTCGCGTATTTTACGCCTATTTTCGACACCTTGTCGTATGCCTTTTCGGGGTCGAAAACGTTTCTGTCGAGCTTTTCAAAGCCTATTCCGAGCCTTGACGTAACTATCTCGCTTGCCGAATAATTGCGGAGCGCGCCCACCTTTTTTAGTCTTTCCATAAAGAGCCTCCCTGAAAATCTTTTTTTCTATTGACAAAACCGTGATTTAGCGGTATAATATATTTGCCGTTTATATTATATCACGCAAAAAGGCGTTGGTATATACATATATTACGCTTTTTTTATCATTATCTTACGGGGAGGTTTATAATGCTTGAAAAAAAAGACGATCTCTACTGCGGAGTGTTCGACAGCTCTGTGATGAGACCGAATAAAAGTAAAAGCCAGATGCGTACAGTCCTTCAGTATGAGATAGAGCTTTTCCACGGAGAGGGGGGCGTCAGCCACGTGAACGGTGAGGAATACCGGGTCAGAAGGGGAATGCTTCTCTGCGCCAAGCCGGGCGACAAAAGATACAGCGATTTCCCCGTGAGGTGCAGCTTTATAAGAGTCGTGCCCGAAATACGCTCGGAGGAGTGCGATAGGATAATAAAGTCGCTTCCAACAGTGATCTATACAGACGATCAGAAGAAGACGGATGAGCTTATCGCACTGTTCGGAAAGCTCGGAAACGCATACGTGAGCTCACGCGGGGAGAATGACGACGTTGATACCTTGCGTATAAATTCTCTCTTTTTCGAGATACTCTGCCGTATAGTAAAGATAAGCCGCGGAGCCTCGGATGATACGGGTGGACTTCACGTGAGCCGCGTGGTTCGTGAGGCGTATGAATATATAAACGAGAATTTCGGCTCGGATTGCTCACTGCGTACGATAGCCTCCGCCGTCCATATATCCCCGAATTATCTGCATACCATATTCTGCGAGCAGGTCGGAATGACTCCCTTTGAATACGTTTGTGAAAAGAGGATAGAAAAAGCGAAGCGCCTTATAATGGCAGGTGAGAGATCTATGCTTGAGATCGCGCTTGAGACCGGATTCTGCTCACAGTCTCATTTTAATAAGGTGTTCAAGGAAAAATGCGGAGTTACACCCGCACAGTACAGAAGGACCTTCAACTACGAATATTGATATGTTAACAGTAAAAAAATGCTGCCTCAAACTCGGATTTGAGACAGCATTTTTTATTAATGCTCAGATGTCAAGCTCCTTTATTATCGCCTTTAAAGTGTTTGCGCTCTTATGGAGCTTTTCCCTTTCTTCGTCAGTAATAGCACTGCAGAATCTGCCCTTTACACCCTCGGGACCTATCAGCGTGTGCATACTGAGAGCTACGTCCTCTATTCCGTATTCTCCGTGGAGAACAGTGGAGACCACCATAGCCGCATCCGAGCCCGCAAAGAGAGCCTTGATTATATGGCACGTTGCAGCCGCGACCGCATAGTAGGTCGCGCCCTTGCCCTCTATTATCTTGAGTGCCGAGGTGCGCAGCTCCTCTTCTATTGAAGCGTAGTCAACGTCCTTACCCGTAGCCTTTTTTATATATTCTCCGAGAGGAACTGCGGATATTCTTGCCACAGACCAAGGGATCAGCGCAGAGTCACCGTGCTCACCGAAAACGTATGCGTGTATGTGAGAGTCGCTGAGATTTAAGTCTCTTGCGAATTTTGAGCGCAGACGCGCGGTGTCGAGCATAGTGCCCGAGCCAAGCACTCTGTTCTCGGGAATACCGGAGATCTTCGCAAATACGTAGGTGAGAATGTCCACGGGGTTGCTAACTATAACGTAAATAGCGTCGGGAGCCGCCGCCGTTATTTTCGGAGCGATGTTCTTTATTATTTCAACGTTTGTGCGCGTGAGGTCGAGTCGGGATTGCCCCGGCTTTCTCGCAAGCCCCGAGGTGATGACCACTACGTCAGAGCCGCTTGCATCCTTATAGTCTCCCGCGATAACGTCGCAGGCGGACGCAAATGCGGTGCTCTGCTGTATGTCGAGAGCCTCTCCCGCAAGCTTGTTTTCGTTTATGTCGATTAAGACTATTTCGGCTGCCGCATCCATCTGAGCAAGCGTGTATGCGATAGTGGAGCCTACGTTTCCCGCACCGATGATAGTGATCTTTCTTTTCATATTCTGTCTCCGTTCTGCCGTAAGGCGTATAAGAATTTTAATATATTATTCCTTTTCATATAAGATTATATATCAAATATCGGTGTTTGTCAACAGAAAAATCAGCGTTTTTTAAAAATTCGGCGATATGCAAATTTTATTCGATTCTGTTTTGCATAGATTGATAAAGTTTTAACAAAGGAGAGTGTACACTCGAAAATTTACAAAAACGAAGGGGAAAAGTTCTTTATTTTTTTGCCCGGAAATGCTATAATTAATATACAACGTGTGGCTTTAGGGCGTAAATCCTGTTGCCGCACGTTATTTTTGTAGGAGGGTGTTTATGTACAGCAAAGGAGATTTTATAGTTCATTTCACAAAAGGGGTGTGCAGAGTAGAGGATATATGCATGCCGGATATAGATAAGGGGAGCGATAAACGCTTTTACCGCCTGAGAGTGCAGGGAAGCGCGTCTGCGGATATTTACAGCCCGATAGATGGGAAGGGTATAACCGTCCGCCCTCTTATGAGCGCATGCGAGGCAGGCGACCTTATATCGCATATGCCGAGTATAGCGCCTGTTTGTGTTGCGAGTGAAAAAATGAGGAAGGAAGCGTACAGAAAGCTTCTTTCCGAGCCGTATCCCGCAAATCTCGTCAGCATAATAAAGACGGTGTACGAGCGTGCGAGAGAAAAAGAAAAAAACAGAAAAAAGCTTGCCGCGTTTGAATCTGAGATATCCTCGCGCGCAAAGGAGCTGCTCTACACCGAGATAGGAATAGCCCTCGGTATTCCAACGGACGGTGTTGAAGAATATATCGTAAGAAAAATAGACGGATGAAACGACTAAAAATTTAAAGTTTAAATAATTATATCGTATAAGGTACTTGAAATTTGCGGTGAAATATGGTACAATATATCTTGTAGCAGAATGATATCTGTGAAAGAAGGTGAGGGAATATGGTTTTTGCCAATGATTTTGCTCAGTGTGACGGAAAGCTGCGGGTTTATTCTGTCGGGCACGCGGAAAAGGTAAAGAAGGCAGACGCCTTCGTTATTTGCTACGGCAAGGACGTGTACCTTATCGACGGAGGACATACGGACACCTACCACGGTCTGAGCTTTCTGCTCGGTATCAGAAAAAAGTATCTGAAAAAGCATAAGGAGCTTATTCACGATATAGACTGTAAGCTCCGTATCAATCTCATCGTATCTCACTTTCACGTTGACCACGTCGAAGCTCTTATATCGAATATTGCGGTCAATGCGTTTATCGATATAGCCGACGTTTATCTGCCGGATCGCGGACGTATCCCGAAGGAATATCTCAATTATACAAAGGACAGTGAGGCAAAATACCGCCCGTATCTTATGAAGATACTCGAGGACCTTCACCCCCGCGCTATAGTTACAACTGTCGGATTTGGGGAGGAGAACGTTACCGAGATAGCAAACGGAGATCTTTCGGTTACGTTTTACCCGTTTCCGTTTGATCCGTTTTCGGAAAGCTATCTGAAATATATGTGCGACATATACGCAAAGCTCGCTCTTTCTGAAAACGGAATAGCGGATACGAGAACAAAGGCGTCCACGTATGCGCTTAATGCCGGATCTATGTGGGTAAGCTTCAGACTCGGGGAAAACACTTTTCTTTTCACGGGAGATACCATGAAGCGTCTCGAGTCCTGCGACGGTGAGGCACTTGACATTATGCTTCGCACGTATAGGGACAGGATAGGTAACGTTACGGTTCTTAAGTACGTTCATCACGGCTTTGCAAGGGACGCAGCCGCGCCTCTTATGCTCTCTATGTCGCCGCGCTACGTAGTAATGACTACACAGATAGCCACGGCAGAGCAGGCTATGCGGGCGCTATCACCCGATACGGATATCAAATTCGTTAACAGCGGTCTTCAAACGGTTCTCTTTGAATGCGACAAAGATTCGGGAACCGAGCTTACATATATTGAAGAGTGAAAATAAGGAAAGGAACATTCATATGAAAAACAGAACAACGAAGCTTTTATCTCTACTTCTCGTTCTCCTTATGCTTACAAGTCTTGTACTCACAAGCTGCAAGCCCGGAGAAGGTGCAGGTGAAACGACGACCTCGGAAACAGTGACTGACGAGCTTCCGCTCACACAGACGAAAACCGAGTTTATAGTAAAAGGAAAAACAGAATATAAGATAGTAAGACCCGAGGTCGCGTCTTCTACTATTATAAATACAGCTGTAAACTTCCGCGAGAGGGTGATCGAATTTATTCCCGAAGGACTCACGGGAATAAAGCTTACAGATGACTTTGTAAAGAGAGACCAGGTCATCTCGGATACCGAGAAGGTCGTTCTCATAGGTCTTACCAACAGAAAAGAAAGCGCACAGGCACATAAGGACCTCGGTCTCTGCTCCTACAGAGTTACCGTTATAAACGGAAAGCTCGTAATCGCGGGATATACCGAAAAGGCTCTGAATATGGCGGTCGGTGATCTTATCAAGCACATCAAGAATAATATCACCGAGGACGGAAGCTTCACCTTTGAGGAGAATTTCCTTATAGAGGGCACGTCAAACGAGACTCTCCTCTCGGCTCTTCCGATGCTTGAGGATTCCTCTGTCAACGCAATACACGATATGGGTGACGAATGTCAGCTCGTTATTATGAGCGATGCAACTCCCGAAAAGTTTGATAAATATAAGGCTCAGCTCAAGGAAAAGGGCTATGAGGAATATGCGGTAAATACTATAGGCGATAACCTCTTTGCTACTTATAAGGACTCAAAGAACCTTGTAACCGCATACTATACCAAATACAGCGGTGAGCTCAGAGTAAATATCGAGCCTCTTTCCGAAACCGCCCTTGCGACAAGAGAGCAGGATAATAAGTATACCGCAGTAACTACCCCCCTCGTAACGCAGATCGGTGTTGAGAGAAAGGGTAACAGCAGCAGCTATCAGAACGGTATGTCTTATCTGTTCAGACTTTCCGACGGAAGCTTTATCATCTATGACGGCGGCTTCTCAAACTCCAATACAGACGGCAAGAAGCTTAACGACGTTATGACCGAGCAAGCACCCGACCCGAAAAATATCACTATCGCGGCATGGGTAATAACCCACGCGCACAGTGACCACTACGGCGGATTTATCGCGTTCAACAACCTTTACTCTCCCAACACCGCATCCTCTAAGTATAAGATCGAGATGGTGATAAGAAACACTCCCACCGAGGCGGATTCTCAGGGAGCGGAGAACAAGAGCACAAGTAAGCAGGTAGCGGTAGAAAAGGCACTCAAGAGCCGAGGCGTTGCTCTTGTTAAATCCCACCCCGGACAGGTGTTCTATATCAGAGACTCTAAGATAACGGTTATCTATAACCTCGAGATGTTCGTGCCGTCAAATTTCACGTATTTCAACACGTCCACGACCGTGACAAAGCTTGAGCTTGCGGGACAGAGCTTTATGATGCTCGGTGACTGCTCTGAGGACGGCTCGCGCATTATAGTAAAGACGTATAATAAGGACTTTATGATGTGCGACTTCGTTCAGGTAGCCCACCACGGATACCAGGGCGGTACGACGGCACTCTACTCACTTATAGACCCCTATTACGTGCTCTGGCCGATGGCGACCACACACTATGCAACGTACAAGGATAAGTCGCGATCCGAGTACCTTATCTCCTCGAAGAAGGTAGTTGATATATATACGGCAGGCTACAGCAAGTTCGTATTCCAGCTTCCCTTTGACGGAAAGAACTATACAAAGACAGATTACGCATCCTGATATAATACAGGAGCCGTCTCGCACGTTCGGTGAGGCGGCTCCTATCATTTTTGATAAATATATTATTTCGTAAAAGAAAACGTACTAAAATAATTTAAATTCGTTTAAGTACTTGAAAAAAAAGTTCGGTCGTGATATAATATATGCGATAACGGATGTTACACGGAGGACGTATGTATTTTCTGAAGAGCGACAGACTCAGCCTTCGCAGGCTTCGAGCGGATGACGTTGATACGATGTACCGCTACAGAAACGATCCGCGTTGCTCTGCCTATCAGCGCGGACAACTCAGAGAGCGTGATAAAATAGCCCTGCTCGTCGAAAAGAGAAAGAACGATGTTCTGCTCTGCGGCAAAAGAGGGATGTTTGCGATAGAAAAAAACGGCACCTGCGAGATGGTTGGCGAGATATCTCTTCTGCTTGAGGAAAATACGCTCACTATGGGCTACACTGTAGCTCCTCTTTATCAAAGACGCGGATACGCGTATGAGATGATCTCTCTTCTGCTTTCCGAAGCGTTTTCGAGGATACCCGATCTTACCGTAGTCTGCCGCGTGCTCGAAGGCAACGAGGCAAGTCAAGGACTCCTTTTAAAGCTTGGATTCGTTTCGCACGGGTACTGCGAGGAGACAGATTCTCTTGTGTTTACGAAGAAGAACGGAGGCGAGTAAATGTACGTAAAGCGTGAGGACGTTTTTTCTATGCTCTCACACCTTGGAATAAGCAAGGATAAAAAGCTGACCGTTCACACCTCGCTTCGCTCTGTCGGAGCTATCGAAGGGGGAGCGGACGGGCTTATAGACTCATTCACCGAGTATCTTTCGGAGGGGCTGCTTATAATACCCACTCACACGTGGAAAAACGTTAACAGAAGCTCTCCGCACTTTGACGTAAGAACGACGCTGCCGTGTATCGGCACTCTGCCTACGGTAGCCGTAAGACGTGAGGACGGAGTGCGCTCTCTTCACCCTACGCATTCTGTCGTCGCTTTCGGCGAAGGGGCGGAGGAATATATCAAGGGCGAGGAGAAATGCAGAACGCCCGCACCGATATTCTCCTGCCTTTCAAGACTGTACGAGGAGGATGGAGTGATACTTCTTCTCGGTGTCGGTCATGAGAGAAACACCTATCTTCATGCGGTGGAGGAGCGAATAGGTGTGGAAAACAGAATAAATAAAGAAGGCTTTGACATCAGGGTGACCGACAGAAACGGAAAAAGCCTTGTTATCAGGGATTATCACCCGCATAAGACAGAGGGACTCCCTCCCGGAGTACCCGGAGTTTCGGAATTTTATCCAAACTATAAATACGCTCTCGAATATACCGGAGCCGTGAAATATACAAATCTCGGAGGTGCGCTCGTTTATTGCTGTGACGCGAGAAGGACTGCGGATACAGTTATCCGTCTGTGGGAATGTGCGGACAGAGATCTTTGCATGGGCGACGAGCCTATATCCGAGGAATACGTTAAAAAAATATTTGATTAGGAGAAAAGAATGAAAACACAAGCTATTATCAAAAAAGGACTTTCAATTTTGCTCTGTTTTTTGACCCTCCTTACCGCGCTTGCTTCCTGCAAGGACGGTGAGGATCTGCCGACGGGGGACACCACTCCCGCGGATACCACAGAACCGCCCGCGGAGGAGGTATTCTTCGATATAGTGAAGAACGGAGTGTGCGAGTACGAGATAGTATATCCGAAGGGCTGTGAGGAGTACGTTTCCTCTGCAACGACTAACCTTCGCGAGAAGTTCAGAAGAAGTGCGGGGATCACTATCAATATTACGAATGACACGCGAGTTGACGGAAAACCCGAAAAGAAGATACTTATAGGAAAGACAAAGTTTGAAGAATCTCAGAAGGTATTCTCGGATCTTAAGTACCATGACTACAAAATAATAGTGGACGGTTCAAATATCATTCTTGCCGCGTACAATGCCTCGGGATATACCAAGCTTATAGAATATATCCAAGAAAACGTTCTGGCAAAGGCGGAAAATACTGCAGAAGGGAAGAACATAAAGATGAAAGCGGAAAACTACGTACCCGAGATCACTAAAAATTATACGATATCCTCATGGAAGATACTCGGAAACGAGCTGAGCAAATACAAGATAGTATATGCGGACAGGGATCTCGATACTGTTATCGCGGCATTCCGTGACGATATAGCAAAGAAATGCGGATACGTTCTCGACATGGCGCTCGATACCTCGTGTGACCCGAGCGATCACGAGATACTTATAGGCGATACCAACCGTGAGGAGAGCAAGGCGATACCCACTCCGAAGGCTCTTACCTACTGCGCGAAGATCTCCGGAACAAAGCTGGTTATAAAATCGGGCGGTGAGCATTCTCTTCCGAAGATATTCTCATCTCTCCTTTATAACTTTATAAAGGGAAAGAAGGAGGTAGTTGTGGAAAAGGACTTCGTTCTTGAGGGCGACCTCTTTGACGATACTCTTGATTCCTCAAAGCCCGCAGACTCGGATCTCCGTATCATGAGCTGTAATATTCTTGCGGAATTTGAATCCTGGACGGCAAATGCGGCACTTAATCCCTTCCTCCCAGTATCCATAAGAAAAGAGATACTCTACGCTGCGTTCGATTACTATCAGCCTACCGTCGTCGGCTTCCAGGAGATGACGATGAATTGGTATGCCGCTGCAGAGGAGTATCCCGAATATGCGGAAAAGTGGGAGATACTCAAGTTTAAGAACCCTCAGAGAACAGACGGCGAATACGTATTCTCCACAGTAATGTACAGAAAAGATCTGTATACCCTCGTAGAGAGCGGAGTTCAGCACTATTCAAAGCACAATAACGCACGCTGCCGTTGCTACACCTGGGCGATCCTCAAGGATAAGACTACGGGGCAGGAATTCTGCTTTGTAAGCACACACTGGGACGGAAGCGGAAGAGAGAACGGCTTCCTTCAGGTCGGTGAGCTTACGGCATTCGTAAACGAAATGAAGAAGAGATGCCCTGTATTCACTACGGGTGACTTCAACGCAAACGAGATAACAGACGAGTTCAAGAAATATATTGCCGATGCTGACATCCTTGACGCAAAGTATGCGGCTGTTACTCAGATGAACAACGTAGGCTCGTGGCACAACTTTACGAAGGACGATCTTTCATGGGGCTCCTGCGACCATATCACCGCAACAAAGGATACCACGGTCCTCAAATATCAGACTCTCTATAAGAACGAGATAATCTACGGCTCTGACCACTGCTGGCTTATTGCCGACATTAAATTTAACTGAGCTGAATATTAAGATCACCCGACGGATCACGCTCCTTCTTATAAGAACGGGTACAAATTGCGAGAGCGGAGTTATCTGCGACGCACGATATACGAAAATCGGCAGAGATATTGTTTTCTCTGCCGATTTGTTTATAATGATGACGGTGATAAAATGCATAAAGAAAAATAACACTATCCGCTATTATCAGACCGTCGGCGGTAGGGCGCGCCATCGACGCCCCCGCTTAACGACGCCATTGTTTTATACGAAAGACGAAAACAATATGCGTTGATATTTCGTTAGCAGAGGCGTAGCTTTAGAAGATACCTCTGTTATATTTGAATTGTGCGTACAGTATAAGAGCTAATCCAATTAACACACCTACTCCTATTGCCAATCCACTCGCCGCAAGGTATCCTAACGCTTGTATAACTGCACCAGCAATTATAGCAACACCTACGATAAGTGTTCCAAGGCCGACGAATGTACAATACGCCTTTTGGTTCTCCTTCGTGACCTTGCGGCGATTGTACCAATGGATCGTGCCGATATTTCCGCGCATATTGAATATACCGAGCATCACGCAAATAATACCTAAGCCTATCTGAACCAAGCTCTCTCGCAACGGTTCAATGAAGATGAACCCCAATACAAACAGACCGATAGCGCAGCCTGCCGCAAAACCGATAATGATCTTTTTTTGCTCTGCAATAGTTTTATTCTTTGAAACAAAAATCTCTTCGCTGCTCTTGTTTGGTATCAAGTCGTCGATGCTGATACCGAAATAGTCAGCTAACAGTTTGAGCGACTCGTCACTCGGCAACCCCAAGCCGTTCTCCCATTTTGCAACGGCAGATCTCGAGATGTGTATATCTGCTGCAAGCTTTGCCTGAGATATGCCTTTTTTAGTGCGAAGTTTTTTTAATCTTTCGGAAAACTCCATGTTGACACCTCCGTTCCATGTATTTTTATTATATCACATTTCGGGCAGTTTTTCTACCCATTTGGGTGTTACTTTAGGTGATCACGTTGTTACTTTGTGCAGAACAGCCCTCGCTCCAATAAAGAACGAGGGCGGATAATTTATTGCGAAGCCACCCGAGAAATGCTATGATTGTCTTTTTCGAGTCAGAATAATTCCCGCAAAAGCACCGATAAAAGCAATCGGAGCTGTTCTTACAAATAACCACTCAAACGCATGAAACGCCACCCCTACGACAGCCCATTCCGGATTACTATAGTCCCATTTAAGATAGGGACTACCCATTAAGAAAAGGACTAAAAATGTTACCACAATAAGAGCGCAAACCGAAATGAAGCACCAATGAAGTACCATTCTTCTCATTATTTTTCTTTGAGCAAGCTGCAAATTGATGACCTCCAATTTCTCGGATATTGCTTTCAGTTCATCTGCCTGCTGTTCAGCAATAGTTTCGCCAAGCAATGTACTTACCGGTGTTTCAAGCACTTCTGACAGCGTTACAAGCATTTCAGAGTCCGGCACCGATAATCCTTGCTCCCATTTTGAAATCGTTTGTCGCACTACGTTTAATTTAATAGCAAGCTCCTCTTGGGAGAGTCCTTTTGCCTTTCTGATTGTTTTTATGTTTTCTTTTAGCATTAGAATAACCTCCTATAAAAACTGACTATATTATACATCAAAAGTGCCGTTGCTTCAAGCAATGCGTGTTAACATTACTGCTTTTGAGCCATTTTTCTATAAAACATCCCTCGCTCCAATAAAGAACGAGGGATGTTATTATACCGTTTTCCTGCCTTTTTTTGTTTTTATGAGATAAATGCCTGTCGCAACGACAAAGTCTACCACGATGAGCGTGTACAGTGTCGACTCTACTGCTTGGAATATGTCGCGGCCATCATAATAGGCTTGATTTGTGAGTACCGTAACCGGCATTCTATCAACAGAAGATTCGGTGAAAATTATCCGTTTATAGAGATCTGGGTTATAGTAATACTCGCAGATGACTTCACCCTTTGAATTTCTGATTTGGGTGATCTCTTTCTTGGGGTAAGCTTTATCCGGTGAGGTCTTTTCACCGTCCGGGTAGATCTCTTCAACGTCATTGCCGATCTGAGTCTGTATAACGAGATTTCCATCAAGATCAATATAGCTATATCCGCTTTCTACCCATTTGTCATAATCATCTTCCATAAACGCCTTGAAATCGGCCCAGCTGTCAAAGGTCTTCTCCTTCATTGTAACATCCCATCCGACGGTGTTCCAAACCACGACGCCGGCGCCCAAGATAAGAGCAACAGCGATAGAAATTGAAACAGTCTTGACAAGCAGTTTATTGTTGTGCTTGATCTCGTCTGTTCGCTTTTCTGTAAGGACGATTAAGCCCTTTTTGCATAGCGTCTTGTGAATAATAAGCGCATAGAGGATATAACACACGACAAAGGCAATGGCAGACCAAAGCAAACCATATCCGAGCCAATATTCAAATACCAAGCCGTAGTTTGCTCCGTTTATCATCGTTACAAGCGGTAAGCAGAACGCAAATAAAAGCAAGTTCACAAATGTAATTGTTGTTGCAGTTTTTATCACACCTGTATTTGCTACTTCTATTTTATCGGTGTAAGTATCATCGTCCTCGTCGGGGGTAATACGCGCGTTGATGGCGAAGCATATCTGACATATCTCACTTGCTACGCAAAAAGCGGTTGCAAGGCAAAAGGCTATCAGCCCTTTTGAAAAACCTACATTGGCGATTATCGCAACAATAAGGCCGAGAATCGTGATGCCGACAGAGATCAGAGTTAAGTTTTTGTATTTGCGGTTGTTTCGATCAAGCATCAGCTTGAACTGCTTATCACTTTTTGCCTTCTGCTTACTCGCCGCATCTTCCGATACTGCTTCTCGGTCGGGATTGTTTCGTTCTCCGCGCAGAAGCTCATCGGTGGTGATGCCGAAGATCTCCGCTATCGAAGGTATCAAGGATAGCTCCGGGGTACATTCGTCGCACTCCCATCGGCTAACCGTTTTATCCGAAACAAAGAGCTTTTCGCCAAGCTCCTTTTGTGTCATACCGTTTGCTCTGCGCAGAGCCGATATGAATTTGCCTATCGTTTTCTTTTCCATAAGATCTATCCTCACATTCGGGTTATTCGTTGCTATAATTCTATCATTTCGTCAGAAGGAATACCACCCCGGGGTGAAGGAATCACTCCCGAAATGCGAGAATTCTATATGTTTTACCCTTGTGAGGTCGGTAATCTTTTGTTTTATCCCAAATATTCCTCGGCAATAGCCTTGAAAGCGGGGAGCGCACCGAGCACGCGCGCTTTGTCAACGCAGTAAGCTATGCGGACGTATCCCTTTATTCCGAAGTCGTCGCACGGAACGACGAGCACCTCGTGCGCCTTTGCTTTTTCATAGAATTTATATGCGTCTTCCTCAAGTGCCCTTACAAAGAGATAGAAGGCACCGTCGGGCTTTACGCATTCGTAGCCGTAGGAGGTGAGGCTGTTATAGAGAATATCTCTGTTTTCGCGGTATACCTCTATATCGACCTTTGCGTCAATGCATTTTCCTATCACGTGCTGGAAGAGGCTCGGTGCACATACGTAGCCGAGAGATCTGCCCGCACCGCATACTGCAAGATAGATGCTTACGCAATCTTCCATATCGGGGCAGACTGCGATATAACCTATTCTCTCACCGGGGAGGGAAAGAGACTTCGAGTAGGAATAGCAAACGAGAGTGTTTTTGTAGTAATTCATAAGATAGGGAACAGAGACGTCTGTGTAGACAAGCTCTCTGTACGGCTCGTCGGCAATAAGATATATGACGTGACCGTATTCCTCACTTTTCTTTTTCAGAATGTCCGTGAGTGCCTTTATAGTTTCCTCGGTGTATACGACACCGCTCGGATTGTTCGGAGAGTTGACGATAACGGCCTTTGTGCGCTCGTTTATCTTTGCTTCAAGATCTTTTGCGTCTATCTGAAGCGTTCCCTGCACAGGATCGCTTATGACTACCCTTGCTCCCGCGTTTTCAATGAATACCCTGTACTCGGTGAAAAAGGGGGCGAAAACTATGCACTCGTCGTCGCTGTTTTCTTCCACGAGAGCCTTGAGGCATATAGAAAGAGAAGCAGCGGCACCGCAGGTCATATAGATGAGATTCGGGCTCATATTTACACCGAATCTGCTCCTTATATTATTTGAAACAGCCTCTCTGACAGAAAGGTCGCCCTGCGCGGAGGTATATCCGTGAAGCGATACCGAATCCTTTTCGGAAAGAAGAGCCTTTATCGTTTCATTCACCTCACTCGGAGCGGGAACGCTCGGATTTCCGAGGCTGAAATCGAAGACGTTTTCCGCGCCTATTTCACTTGCGCGTGTCTTACTGTATTCGAATATTTCTCTTATGACCGATCTCTTGCTTCCGAGACCGAACATTTTTTGATTGTATCCCATAAGTGTACATTACCTTTTCTTATTGAAAGTTTGTGTTTATCGGCAAAAGCCGTACGGTCAAAGACCGAGCAGAGCCTCAGCGTTTTTTGAAAATATCTTTTCCTCGGTATCCTTCGGAAGCGCGAAAGAGCGAATAATGTCAGCATCGTCTTTTATACTGCTCCATGGAGAATCGGATGCGAATAGTATTCTGTCCTCACCGTGCTTTTTGAGTATCAGTCTGAAATCCTCCGCACTTATATACCGAAGAACGTATGCGGTGTCAAAGTAAACGTTCTCTCCGCAAAGCATCCTGACCGAAGCGTCTGTCATTTCGTTTGCACCGAGGTGTGCAAGAATGAATTTCGGATGGTTCACCTTTTTTATCACCTTGAGAGCACGTTCGGGGGTACAGCGTACGGGAAGCCCCGGATACCCACCGTCAACACCCGAATGTGCGGTAACTATAAGGTCGTTTTCCTTTGCGCATTCGAGTATTCTTATATAACGCTCGTCATCGATAAAGGTTTCCTGATAATCCGGGTGTATCTTCACTCCGAGAAAACCGTGTGCCTTTATCCATTCCATTTTCTCATCTATATTATCGCAGTGAGGATGTATTCCCGCAAATGAGAGAATGCCTCTTTTGCTTTTCGAAAATTCCGTGTTCAGCTCCTCCGCAAATCTGTTTACGCTGTCAAACTGAGCGGGATCTGTGAGCACGGGGAGGTTGAGCGCAATATCCGCGCCCGCCTCGGACAGACGCGAGAGGAGTCCATCGCGCGTTCCGTCCGAATGCGGAGATATATTCGCCTTGCCCGCAAGATATGTTATAGTCTTTTCAGCTATCCTGTCCGGGAAAATATGCGTGTGCGCGTCTATTATCATTTTCAGCCGTTAGCTATCTGCTCGCAGGATACCGTTTCGATGTTGTTCGCGATGAGAATAGCGTCTACCTTTGCTATATCGGAAGCCTTGAGCACAACGTAAGCACTCTCGCCTTCGATAGAAAGACCGTACATGTATTCTATATTAACACCGTCATTGTCTATTGCACGGAGAAGCTCCTGGAGGCTTCCTACTTTATGAGGTATCTTGATTATCGAAACGTCAGAGAGAAGCGAAGAGAATCCGCATTCGCTGAGTTTTTCCTTTCCGAGAGCGGGATCGTTTACTATAAGACGGAGAAGTCCGAACTCTGTGGTGTCGGCAAGGCTGAGAGAGAGAATATTAACGTTGTTGTTTTTAAGTACGTTGAGAACCTCGCAGAGTCTGCCCGTTCTGTTTTCAATAAATACTGTTAACTGTTTTGCAAACATTGTTTTTTCCTCCTTTGAATACGGTTTGTACTATCAGTCGTATTTGCGCTTATCTATGACGTGAACTGCCTTGCCCTCGCTTCTTACAAGGCTCTGCGGCTCTACTATCTTGACCTTTGCATTGATACCGAGTGCCTGCTGAAGTATATGGGCGATCTTTTTGGTGAGAGCCTCAATAGCCTTTACCTCGTCGGTATAGAACTTCTGATCTATCTCGACCTGAAGTTCGAGAGTGTCGAGATTGTTTACTCTGTCTACTATCATCATATAGTGAGGAGTTACCTCTTCTACGTTGACGAGAGCGGCTTCGACCTGGCTCGGGAATACGTTTACTCCTCTGATGATAAGCATATCGTCAACACGGCCCTTGAATCTGGATATTCTTGCGCTCGTTCGTCCGCACTCGCAGGGAGAGTGGTCTATGCTCGTGAGGTCCTTCGTTCTGTAACGTATAAGCGGAATGCCTTCCTTTGTGAGAGTTGTGAAGGCAAGCTCACCCGTCTCGCCGTCCTTGACGGGAGAGAGAGTAGCAGTGTCGAGCACTTCGGGGTAGAAGTGGTCCTCGCATACGTGGAGTCCCTTGTGAAAATCGCAGTCGCAAGCGACACCCGGGCCCATGACCTCGGAGAGACCGTATATATCGTACGCCTTTATTTTGAGTCGTTTTTCTATTTCGTTTCTCATCTTTTCGGTCCAGGGCTCTGCACCGCATATTGCCGACTTGAGCTTTATCTGATCGATAAGACCCTCGTTCTCAAGCACCTCGGAGATGTGGAGAAGATATGAGGGAGTGCAGGCTATGGCGGTAGCACCGAAGTCTACCATCATGGTCGTGAGCTTTTTGGAGTTGCCGGTGCTCATTGGAACGACGGTGGCACCTATCTTTTCAGCACCTCCGTGAGCACCGAGACCTCCTGTGAAGAGACCGTAGCCGTATGCGACCTGGATTATGTCGTCCTTTGAAACGCCTGCCATTGTGAGACATCTTGCAACGCATTCCGACCATACGTCGAGGTCGTATCTCGTATAGCCTACTACGGTAGCCTTACCCGTAGTACCGCTGGATGCGTGAATTCTTACTATTTCCGAGTTTGGAACTGCGAATAACCCGAAGGGGTAATTATCTCTGAGGTCGTCTTTTGTTGTGAAGGGAAGCTTGGTTATGTCATCAAGCCCCTTGATATCTCCGGGCATGAGATCGATAGCCTGCATTTTTTTGCGGTAAAACTCGACGTTGTGATAAACGTAATCAACGAGCTTTACGAGTCTTGCGCTTTGGATAGCAGTCATTTGGTCTCTGCTCATACATTCCTTGGTTTCATTCCAGATCATTTTGAGGTCTCCTTTATTCGTGAGCCTTATACCCTTCGGCAAAGGCGAGTTTGTTGATTTCTACTGTCTTCGGCGGAACGGTAGCAGCGACTGTGTCTATCCACGTCTGCTCGTCAAATCCGATGAACTTTGCACTGTATCCGAGAACGACCGAGTTGAGCACCTTGCTGTTTCCGAGCGCGAGTGCTATTTTCTGCCCGTCTATTGCGTATACCGAATGCTTCTTTTTGAGCTGATCAAGTATACCGGATGGATACTGCTTTGCGCCCGTAACGACTGTCATGGGGTCAATTTTGCAGTCGTTTACGACTATAACGCCGTCTTTCTTAAGGAAATGAGAATAGCGAAGCGCTTCAAGTCTCTCGAAGGCGATTATAACATCTGCCTGTCCTTCTTCAACAACGGGCTCGCTTACCTTATCACCGAATCTTACGAAGGTAACCACGCTTCCTCCTCTCTGCGCCATACCGTGAACCTCTGAGATCTTCACGTCGTATCCGCACTCGAGGGCAGCCTTTCCTATTATCCTGCTTGTGAGTAGGGTACCCTGTCCTCCTACACCCACTATCATAATATTCTTAGTCATATTATCTCACCACCGTTTCAATAGCACCGGATTTACAGTAATTCGTACACAGACCGCAGCCGTTACACATGGTCGCATCTATTCTGACGGTCCTGTTTTCATCTCTTGTCATTGCGGGGCAGCCAATCTTCATGCAGACACCGCATTTCTTGCAAAGCTCGGGATCGACCTTACATACGTTCGGGAATTTTTGTCCCTTGAGAAGCACGCATGGAGCCTTTGTGATGATGACGGTAAGAGTGTCACCTTCCACACTTTCCTTTATGACCTTCTCGAGAGTCTTTACGTCAAAGGCGTTTACCTCGATGACGTTCTTGACACCTACTGCGTGGCAAAGCTCAACAAAATCGATAGCGTTTGTCTCTTCTCCCTTGAGTGTCTTTCCGGTAGCGGCGTGATCCTGATGTCCGGTCATACCCGTGGTTCTGTTGTCGAGGATCATTACCGTTCCGCTCGCCTTGTTATACACCATATTGATAAGCGAGTTGATTCCGGTATGTAAGAAGGTAGAGTCTCCGATAACCGCCACCCAATTTTTGATGAAATCCTTGCCTCTCGCCTTTTCCATGCCGTGAAGTGCGGAAATACTTGCGCCCATACAGATGGTGGTGTCTATTACACCGAGAGGAGCGACCGCTCCGAGAGTGTAGCAGCCGATGTCACCAGATGCGTGGATCTTCATCTTACTGAGAACAGAGAACACGCTTCTGTGCGGACATCCGGGGCAGAGAATAGGAGGACGAGCGGGAGCATCCTGCTTTTCGAAGACTACTCCGTCATCTCCGTATATTACTTTTTTGAGGAGGTTTGCGCTGTACTCTCCTTGGCGGGTGAACAGCTCTTTACCTTTAACGTTGTGCCCCCATGCTCTTACCTGCTCTTCAATGACCGGCTCGAGCTCTTCGAAGACGTATACTGTTTCTACCTTAGAGATAAAGTCGTCAACAAGCTTTTTTGAGATCGGGTTTGTCATACCGAGCTTGAGAACGCTCGCATCCGGACAAGCCTCTTTAACGTACTGATATGCTATACCGCAGGTTATAAAACCAATTTTCGTGTCGTTGTATTCGGCTCTGTTGACGAAGAAATCGGCACTGTCATCCGCCATGCGCCTTTCTCTGTCCTCGACTGCGAGGTGTCTGCCTATTGCGGAGGCGGGCATCATAACGTATTTGGGAACACTTCTCTGATATTCCTTGTCTTCGATCTCAACTCTTTCGTTAAGCTCGAGAGTGCTCTGTGAGTGTGCAAGCTTTGTCGTTGTGCGGAGAATTACGGGTGTGTCGTATTTTTCGCTGAGCTCGTACGCAAATTTAACGAATTCCTTAGCCTCACTGCTGTCCGACGGCTCAAGGACGGGAACGTGAGCGGCTCTTGCCACCATTCTTGTATCCTGCTCATTCTGTGAGCTTGCAAGTCCGGGGTCGTCAGCGACAACGAAGACAGAACCGCCGTTTACACCCGTGTAAGAGAACGTGTAGAGAGGGTCGCTCGCAACGTTGAGACCTACGTGCTTCATGCACGCAAGACTTCTTACACCTGATATTGAAGCGCCGATAGCCACCTCTGCGGCAACCTTTTCATTCGGAGCCCATTCTGTATATACTTCATCATATTTTGCAAGATATTCGCTTATTTCTGTGCTCGGTGTTCCGGGGTATGCGCTTGATACCTTTACGCCCGCTTCGTATGCGCCTCTTGCAATAGCCTCGTTTCCGAGCATTATAGTTTTGTTTTTCATATTCAGATATTCCTCAAATCCTTTATTCTTTTTGCTTTTCCTTCAAATCGCTGAAGAGTGTTGGGAGACTCAAGCTTTACCTTGGCGTCAAGTCCGAGGACCACGCGGAGCTTGCTTCTCACACTCGAAGCGATCCTTTCAAGCTCGGAGAACGAGTCGGTGCTCTTTGCGAGCTCTACCTTTATAGTCATTCTGTCCATATAGCCCTCGCGCTCGAGAACTATCTCGTAATGAGGTCCGAGCTCCTCGAAGCCGAGAATTACCTCCTCTATCTGGCTCGGGAACACGTTTACGCCGCGTATCTTGAGCATATCGTCGCTTCTTCCCGAGAGGTTTTCCATTCTGCAGAAGGTTCTTCCGCATTTGCACTTCTCATAGAAGAGACGCGTTATGTCCTTTGTCCTGTAGCGTATGAGCGGGAGGCCTTCCTTTTTGATGCAGGTTATAACAAGCTCACCCTGCTCACCTGCGGGAAGGACCTCGCCGGTTTCGGGGTTGATTATCTCGGGGATAAAATAGTCCTCGTTTATGTGCATTCCGCAGAGCTCGGTGCATTCACCCGAAACTCCGGGACCCATGAGCTCGCTCATTCCGTAGTTTGAGGTTATGAGAACGTCCTCACCCCAGTATTTGTGCATCTCCTCACGCATAGCGTCTGTGAGAAGCTCGCTTCCGACGAGAGCTATCTTTATTCCGAGGTCCTTTGCCGGATCTATTCCCATTTCTCTTGCCACCTCCGCAAGTCTCAGAGCGTACGACGGTGTTGCAACGAGAAGAGAGGTCTCAAAGTCCTTCATGTACATTATCTGTCTTTCAGAGTTGCCGGTAGAGGAGGGAACGATAGCCGCTCCTATATTTTCAAGTCCGTAGTGGAGACCGAGAGCACCGGTGAACATTCCGTATCCGAAGCATATCTGGGCTACGTCCTTTTCGGTAGCACCGCCCATACACGCTATACGTGAAACGCATTCGGTCCAGGTTTCAAGGTCGCCCTGCGTATATCCTACGACGGTAGGCTTTCCCGTAGTTCCGCTCGACGCGTGTATTCTGACGAGCTTGTCTCTGTCTACCGCAAAGAGACCAAACGGATAGTTGTCTCTCATATCTTGCTTTGTTACGAAGGGAAGCTTTGCAAGGTCGGCGAGGGTCTGTATATCCTCGGGCTTTACTCCCGCATCATCCATCTTCTTTCTGTAAGGAGCAACCGTGGCATAAACTCTGCCGACCGTCTCCTTGAGTCTTTCAAGCTGTATTTTTTCTATCTCTTCTCTCGGAAGAGTTTCTTCTTTTGACCAGATCATATGTAACATCCTTTTTTTATTTTATTTCGCCTTCTATAGGCTTTTCAAATGCATTTTTAAGTATGTCTTCCGAAGGAGGATTCGTAAAGAGGCTGACAAGCGCAGTCGATATAAGCGAGTATATCATGCAGATAACTCCTATAAGAGGAGAGGTCGCAACCCCGTCCTTGAGCGCTTCGGTAAGTCCGCATGCCCATCCGTTTTTGTCATATCCGAAAATCACCGTGAGGAGTACCGTGAGAGCAAGAGACCCTATTACAGAGGTCCATACCGCGGGGGTGCTTACCTTTTTCCAAAGGAGCCCGAGAACGTACGGACCTATAAAGCATCCTGCGAGAGTTCCCCAGCTGAGCCCCATCATATACGCGATCGCGGCTATGTTGAATTTTTCGTTCAGAAGTGCGAGAACTACCGAGATAGTGACGAATACAAGGCAGAGAGCTCTCATTACCGTGTTTACCTTCTTGTCATCAGCCTTTTTGTTGATCGCCCCCTTGTAAAGGTCTACTGCAATTACTGATGCGCCCGCGAGAGATACCGAGGAGAGGGTAGACATGCTTGCCGAAAGAATGAGTACCGCTATAACTCCGGTGAGTCCTACGGGGATGACTATGCTGAGCATTGTGGGAATTACGTTTGCATGAGGCACGTCGTAGGTCTCGGGGAAGAAGATACTGAGCGCACCGGTGAAGTAAGCGATAAAGCCAATTATGAGTGCGAATACCGTGCTTACGACCGTACCCTGCATTATTGCTTTTTTATCTCTTATCGCGTAATACTTGTGTACCGTCTGGGGAAGAGCCCACACACCGAGAGAGGTGAGAAGAATAAGAGATACGAGAGACACCGTGCTTCCGTAGAGTCCCTTGCTGTCAGCGTCAAAGGTGAACCACGTGAGGTTGTTGTCGTTTACAAGCCTCGATATATCCCAGCTTACCTGCTCTGAATTCATGAAGCAGAGAATCATACATACGACACCGATGATCATAATGATCCCCTGAATGAAATCGGAAAGCGCGGTAGCAAAATATCCTCCGAAGAAGAGATAGAGAGCGGTAAGCGCCGCAAGGGCAATGACCACTATCCACCCCTCTATTCCGAAAACTATGTTAAAGAGGCTGTTGAGTCCGTTATATACTGATGCCGAATAAGGAATCAGGAAAATGAATATTATCACCGCGGAGACCGTCTTCAGCTTTTTATCGCCGTATCGCATTTCGAAGAACTCGGGCATCGTCTTTGCGTTGAGTCTTCTCGTCATATTTTTTGTACGCTTTGCAAGTACGAGCCAGGCAAAGAGAGTGCCTATCACTGCGTTCCCGACACCTATCCAGACAGAGGCGAGACCGAAAGAGCGTCCGAACTGTCCTGCATAGCCGATAAAGATAACTGCGGAAAAATACGTGGTTCCGTATGCGAAGGCGGTCATCCATCCGTTGAGTCCCTTCTTGCCTGCGAGCAGAAAGTCGTTTACAGAACCCGACCTGTTTTTTGTGTAGAGTGCTACGCCCACCATCGCAAGAGCATAGATAACTAAAATAACGTAATCGAAAAGCATGTTGTTCTCCGTGTGAAATGTGTCTGCATTCGCAAGATATTTTCGTAAAAATAAATATATTATATATTATATCATATTTTATGTGAAATTTCAATAGCATTTTGCAAAGTTTAGAGTGCCGCTCCCCTAATAATGTGCGCATTTTTACATCTGCCGTCGCGGTCGCTATTGACAATATAAAGAATATATGATATAATAAACTCGAGAAAAGGAAAGGAGACGCTATATGAAGAAGATCGTATTGATCATTGTTACGCTTATTCTCGTTTGTCCTTTGCTTTGCGCGTGCAAAAAGCATGCGGATATACCCGAGTCCGATACCACTACCGAGTTTGGATGCTCGTCGCGGCGTGTCGATCTTTCCGACACAAAAGCAACACCCTCTGCGGAAAGGATAAGTGAGCTTTCATCTGTCGTTTCGCGCGATCTTTCGGAATTTAGCGATGAAGAAAAGGAGCTTATCTACGCCGCGGACGAATGTATGAAAAGCAAATTCGGATTTACCGATCTTTCGAGCCTCGAGGTCGATATACGCACGTCAAAGAAAAATCCGAAGGCAAATTACGTTAAATACGTGTTCTGCGTATACGGATACACCACCAATGAATCATATCATATATACTTTTCCGAGGGAAAAGTAATCGACACCGAAAGAGCTACTGCGGTGAATGGGCAGCATATATCAAAGGCTGTGCTTCCGAGCGCACAGGAGGTAGCTGCTGCCGAGGAGGCGATAAGGAGTGCATCCGGAGAAAATAGATTCTTTATGGTTCCGAGGAGGGAAGGTCTCGTGCTTTGTACCGAGGTGATAGAGGCAAACGGGGAAGGGCACGTGCACGTTGACTACTTCTTTAAGCTGTGCGACCTCTATGAATAAGAAAAACAAAAGAGACGGTGACTTTGGCGTGATACTCCGTTTGGAGTATCACGCCAGTTAAATCCGTCTGCGACGGATGAAATCCACCTGCGGTGGGTGAAATCGCTTCCGCGATGAAATCCTGCTTCGCAGGGAGAAGGAAGACGGATTTGATTTCA
>SVRJ01000070.1 GCA_015064885.1 Oscillospiraceae bacterium | reverse complement strand
GCTCTTCCGATCTCCGAACGGAACGCCGAATGACTCGCTTCAACCGTTCCTTGAGAGATACAGTGCCGAATCCTCATATATAACTCTTAAAACGGTAGATCCTATAGAGAGCCCTGCTTTCGTAATGAATTATACCGAGGAAGAGCTTGCCGATTATTCACTTATCGTTGAAAGCAATAAGCGCTTCAAGGTGATAGACTATAACGAGATCTATTCTCTTGACCTCTATTCTTACTATTACTACGGTGAATATAACTATTCCTTTAACGGAGAACGTCTTATAACCTCTGCAATAGACTATGTAACAACAGACGTTTTGCCAAAGATATACACTCTTTCAGGACATAACGAGCTTTCGCTTTCCGCAACTCTTACCGAGCAGATAAACGAGCTTAACTATACGCTCGAAGCTCTCAGCCTTCTCACTATGTCCGAGGTTCCGAAGGATGCTACAGCTATCATAATAAACTCTCCCTCGTCCGACATCAACGAAGATGATGCGAAAAAGCTTATATCTTATATGGATAACGGAGGTTCTGTTTTCCTTATTACATCTGCGATGGTAGACGTGCTTCCGAATCTTTCTAAAGTGACGGCGCATTACGGTCTTTCGATGAAAGAAAATATCGTTATTGAGGGTGACTCAAGCAACTGTATTCCGAGCATGCCGTATTGGATGCTTCCCGATGTTGCGTCACATTCTATCACGTCCTCCATATCCTCCGATACTTACGTTCAGATACCGTACGCTCATCCGATCGTTTCAACAACGGTTGAGGGTGTAGCAATAACAAATCTTTTTACAACAAGCAAATCCGCATACACTATACTTCCGGATGCCAAGGATATGAACAAGACAGACTCCAGTGAGGTTGGAAGCTTTACTTTGGGCGCTATAGCAGAGGCTACAGACGGTGGTAAGCTCCTGTGGATAGGTTCCAACTACACCTTTGCCGATCAGGTCAATTCCTACAGCAGCGGCGCAAACTATAAGTACTTCCTTTCCGCCATTTCATATCTCAGTCCCAGAAGCACGATCGTTTCGGATATTCCCGGCGTGGAGATCACAAACCCAATGCTTACCGTAACCGAAAACGGTGCCTCCTTCTGGGGAGCTGTGCTTACCTTCGTGGTTCCTCTCGCTTTCCTCGGGATAGGTCTTGTAAAATGGGGACTCAGGAGACGTAAATAATGAAGAATAAGAGAATTTTAAATCTTACCTTACTCCTTGCCGTTATCGTTGTTCTCGTTGTCGTATATTTTATAGTTATCAAAAATGAAAGCGGTGACAGTGCCGATACTACCGCTCCAAAGGCAACCACTTATACAGTAGCTAAAATAGATCTTAACACGGTATATCAGTTTTCATATACCTATGAAGGTACAAAGTACTCGTTCAGACTCAATGAAGCCGAGGACGGATGGCTGTGGGACGGAGATCCGGATCTTCCGATATCCAACACCAAGGTCGCACTTATGCTGACGTATTTTTCTGAGATGACGGCTACGGTTGCCCTTGAGAATGTGACCGAGGAAAAAATGGCTGAATACGGACTGACTGATCCTGCACTTGAACTCAGCTTTAAGGATAGTAAGGGAGAGCACTCCTTTAAAGTAGGAATAGTAAATCCGTACAACTCTCTGGCTTACGTTTCATCCTCCGTCAATAACACGATCGCTTATATGGTAGAAAGCTCGTTTATTGATGAATATTCATGTACTGTGGACGATATGCTTCAGATAGAAGAAAATCCCATCTTCTCTTTGAAAGATGATATTACCGTTACGTTTGATGGAAAGGACAAGCTCATATATAAATTCTATCCCACTGGCAAAACGGACTATATATCGAATAACTGTAAGTGGTTCTTATCGATAAACGGTGCCGAGGAGTTCCCCATAAATGAAGAACTCGGCGCTGAACTCAGCTCCGCGCTGAAGGCAGCTTTATTTGCCGAGGTGATTACCTACGACACCGCAAAATATGCCGACTACGGTCTGAAGGAAAAAGAGATCAAGATTACAATTGACGGAACAGGCGTTACATCAACGACCGATCAATCAACCGGAGAGACGGTTGAAACCAAAACTCCCGCAAGCTTCAGCTTCTATATGGGAACTACGGATGAAGACGGATTTTCGTATGCGATTACCGACAATTTCCCTCTGCTTTACCTGACCACTTCTTCTGTTTTCGATTCGCTTTACACCTTCGACAAAAACAATCTTTCCTCTGTGCGCAGCGCGTACGTATGGAACGCCGATCCTTCCGACGTCAGTGAATTTTCACTTATTTATAAGGGAATGACCTACACCTTTGCGATAAGTGAGACCTCGAGCAGCATAACTTGTACAATGAATGGAAAGCCTATATCATACGATTCGGCTGCACCTCTCATAAAGGCCATTTCAATGCTTGGATGGGATAACGATATATCAAAGGCAAACGAGGATAGCGGAAACAAGGATGAGGTCCTATCTTTAAACATAAAAGTAGGAGAGATTTCCGCAAGCGCGTCCTTTGTCGGATATTCTAAAGAATACTACAGAATAAAATACGGCGACAGAAGCGAATTTTTGATCCTCAAAAGCAACCTCGACGCTATTATCGATCTGCTTTCAGAGTTGATAAAATAAACTTTATTAAAAAGCAAAACTGTTTGGTGCGATGCTTCTTCCGGAGTATCGCACCGTTTTTTTTGCAGTGGTGGCCAATATTGCATTGCTGTGATACGTTATAACAAAGAAATGACGCCAATTCCCTTCCTAAAATGATACGCAAAATATTTTCGTACGTTGGTCCTTTACTGCCCCAAAATAACAACGCCCCCGACAGATTTAAGCTCTGTAGGGGGTGTTGTTTGATGCGTTTGATGTTACTTGATTCCTTGATAAGAATACCTCGCATTTCACTTTGTTTTTTATTTTTGGTTTTTCACGGAAGCCTTTTTTATTTCTCCGATTGCTTCGGCAAGTCCTCCGACTGCATCTATCAGCCCGAGTTCAACGGCTTCTTTTCCGTCCACTATCGATCCGATGTCGGTTGCAAGTTGATCCGTCCGGTTCATAAGGTTCTTCAGAGTATCCTTGTCCGCTCTTGAATGGGTACATATAAAATTAACTATTCTGTCCTGCATTTCGGAAAAATATTTAAAGGACTGGGGTACTCCGAGGACAAGTCCCTGAGTTCGTACGGGATGGAGTGTCATTGTTGCAGACGGAACGATAAAGGATCTCTTGGCGGCTACGGCAAGAGGAACGCCTATAGAATGTCCCCCACCCAGAACTATAGAAACGGTAGGCTTACTCATAGAGGCAATAAGCTCTGCTATTGCCAGTCCCGCCTCCACGTCTCCTCCAAGCGTATTGAGCAAAATAAGAAGTCCTGAAATGTTCTCGCTCTCTTCAACCGAAACGAGAAGCGGCAATATATGCTCGTATTTCGTCGCCTTTTGGTTTTCGGAAAGTGCATAATGCCCTTCTATTTGTCCAACTATGCTTATACAGTAGATGCCGTTTCCGTTTTGCTCTGTGAGAACGCTACCGGTTTTAAAAATGCTGTTGTCATTTTCATTTTTATTTTTGCCGTTTGAGTCATCTGCAGAAAAAAAGATATTATTTGACCTTTTCATTTTTTGTTCCTTTTTTGTTTTGTACTGATTTTTACAGAAAAGTATCGCTCTTTCCCTTATACACAATATTATTACCGAAAAAATAAAATATATTTACAAATTTTATCGGCAAAAAGGATTTACAAAACGTCAGAATTATGTTATAATATATTAGTATGATTTATTTTCATCAATCCCCCGTCACTGTATTATATAAAATATTTTAAAGAAATCGGGGAGAAAGGCATTTTACTATGGAAAATAAAGTTTTGGTAGAAACAAGTGCAAGACACGTGCACTTGACACAGGAACACATCGAGATCCTTTTCGGCAAGGGACATCAGCTCACAGTTAAGAAGATGCTCAGCCAGCCCGGACAGTTTGCTTGCGAAGAAAGAGTTGACCTCGTAGGTCCCAAGAAGTCGATCGCAGGCGTAAGCATTCTCGGTCCCGCTCGTCCCGCAAGCCAGGTAGAGGTATCTCTCACAGATGCAAGAACACTCGGAGTTTCAGCTCCTGTTCGCGAAAGCGGAAGCATTGACGGTACACCCGGAATAAAGCTTGTAGGACCTTGCGGTGAGGTTGAACTCAACGAAGGTGTTATAGCCGCTAAGCGTCACATACATCTTACACCCGCAGACGCAGAAGCTATGGGCGTTTCGGACAAGCAGATCGTTAAGGTAAAGCTCGACACAGCCCGTCCTCTTATTTTTGATGACGTAGTGGTTCGCGTTCATGCCAACTTTGCAGCGGCAATGCATATAGATACCGACGAGTCCAACGCAGCTTGCGCATTCGGCGCTGTTTACGGTGAGATCGTAAAGTAATCTATGAAAAAAACACTCATTCTTTTTCAGGGCGACAGCATAACCGACGCCGGAAGAGATAAGAGAAACTATCACCAGCTCGGAAACGGATATCCTAAGTTTGCGGCGGCTCACATAGCTGAGGCTCATCCGGATACAGAGTTTGAATTTATAAATCTCGGTATCAGCGGTAACCGTACCGATCAGCTTTTTGACAGACTCTATCCCGATGCGATCGCACTTCAGCCCGACATAATATCTATACTTATAGGTATCAACGACATCTGGCACCGTAAGTCGAATATACTTACAACAGATGCACAGTTTGAGCTCAACTACCGTACGATACTTACACTTCTCCGCGAAAGGACAAACGCAAAGATCGTAATGCTTGCGCCGTATGTTCTTGACGCCGAGGACAAAGAATTTTTAAGAGAGGACCATAGGAAGATAATTCCGATCGTGCGTGCTCTTGCGGAGGAATTTGCTGACGTTTATATTCCTCTTGACGAAAAATTCGAAGAGGCTGTGAAAACACAGCCCGAGCCGAGATTCTATTCCGGAGACGGAGTGCACCCGAATCAGAACGGAGCCGCTTTTATCGGCAAGCTGTATGCGGAAGCGATCGATGTCCTTCTTAAATGACAGAACACAAAGTTAAACAGTAAAAATTTAAATTTATAAGGAGTATATAAACTATGATTTATTCTCATGAAGTTGAAAACATGTGCGTAGTTGCCAAGGGTCCTCACCACGGTCCCGCTCCCATTCCCGAAGAAGGCAAATGGGTACAGGCAAAAGAAATTACGGACATTTCCGCTTACACACACGGTGTAGGATGGTGCGCACCTCAGCAGGGCGCATGCAAGCTCTCACTCAACGTTAAGAACGGTATCATCGAGGAAGCTCTCGTTGAAACCATCGGATGCTCGGGTATGACTCACTCCGCGGCTATGGCTGCTGAGATCCTCCCCGGCAAGACTCTCCTTGAGGCTCTCAACACAGACCTTGTTTGTGACGCTATCAACACAGCTATGAGAGAGCTCTTCCTCCAGATCGTTTACGGACGTTCTCAGTCTGCTTTCTCCGAAGGCGGTCTCGTTATCGGTGCAGGTATGGAAGACCTCGGTAAGGGCGAGCGTTCTATGGTTGGTACAATGTACGGAACCAAGGCTAAGGGTGTTCGTTACCTCGAAATGACAGAGGGCTACTGCACAAGAATGGCTCTCGATGAGGATAACCAGGTTATCGGTTACGAATTCGTATCGCTCGGCAAGATGACTGACTTCATCAAGAAGGGTCTTGAACCGAACGAAGCTTACGAAAAGGCTAAGGGTACATACGGAAGATTCAATGATGCTGTAAAGTACATTGACCCCCGTAAGGAATAATCAAGGAGGTAGTGTATAATGGCTAAATTTGAAGGTTATGAAAGACGTGAGGCTAAGATCCTCGCTGCTCTTAAGGAATACGGCATCAATTCTATTGATGAATGTAAGGAGATCTGCGACGCATACGGCATCGATCCTTACAAGATCGTTGAAGAAACACAGCCCATCTGCTTTGAGAACGCAAAGTGGGCATATACAGTAGGCGCTGCTATCGCTATAAAGAAGGGTTGGAAGAA
>SVRJ01000069.1 GCA_015064885.1 Oscillospiraceae bacterium | reverse complement strand
GTCTATCATTTGCGCCTGCGTTGCACCGCTGAAATTATTTGAGAGTCTGCGGGTAAGCAAGCCATACATTCCGAAATTGAACAGCGCAAAGATCAATACTACCGCAATAATAGCGAGGATCTGCTTTAGCGTTTTCATCTGTCACCACAGCTCCTTCCCAACAAAATAAATGATAGAGCAATGCTGATAAGCATATATCGCATATATAAAATGAGCCAAGGTCAAAACGGTGCAAACGACTATAACAGTCAAAAGAATTATACCAAACGTCTTGCTTTTCATACGCACCTCACATATATGCAACAGCTAAAAACATCAGAGCCACAAAACCTATTACAATTGCCGCAAAAACACCGAAAACAGCAGATACCACTATAAGAATCAGCTTCCTTATTCTGATCTCCTCGGCACTGAAGGTATCAGGCACTTTTTTATTTTTTCTCTTTGCATATACGTATCTGTATATACTGACACCGAGCAAAGCAAGTAAAAGGATCGGAATAGCAAAAAAAGAAGCGGCAGATAATATTTTTTCAATCATAATTGTCTCCTTTTCGATATAAATTATATATCACCGTATGCAAATAAAACTTTCACGATTATTATACCATATCCTCATAGGCTTGTCAAGTAAAATTGGTCGCTTTAACCCATTTTATCATGCAAGCGGCGACTGTGCGGTGACTGGGAATACTGTAGCAAGACAATAACGCGCTGTGCCGCTTACCTTTGTTAAAGATATAAAGTTGCAAAAGAATAAAACAGTGATAGATATCTATCACTGTTCTGTTCTTAATTATCACGAATCAATCTTTTTCAATTCATTTGCAATCTTAAAACTGAATATTGTTTATTAAAGCTTTGAAGCGTTAATTCAGATATATTTTTTTAATTTTAATATCGCCTTAAACATATCTCCGTCGATTATGATCTCAAAGCTTCCGTTACATATTTCGGTGTAGCTCTTTGCGATCGCAAGGCCGAGACCGTTCCCTTCCTCTGTTCGCGACTCATCTCCGCGTACAAACCTCTGGGTTATTTCATCCGTGTTGAAGTTCAGAGGATATGCTGAAATATTCTTAAATTCCATAACGACGTAATCTTCTTTTTCTGTTGCACTGATAAATACTCTCGTGTTTTTCATCGTATATTTAAGAATATTGTTTATCAGATTACTCAATACTCTCGACATTTTCCTGCCATCTGCAGAAATATACAGGTCTCTCGGGACTTCTACGCAGAACGGTAAACCCGAGCTTTGAATTTCGCTGTCGTGTTCTCCGAGTGCTTGGCTTATAAGGAGAGCCACGTCGAGCCTCTCGAGAACAACGTCATCATTTCCGCTTTGCGCTTTTGAAATATCAAACAGATCCTGCGTCAGCCTTTTCAGTCTGTAGCTCTTTTTGGAAAGCACAGACACGTAGTCCTTTGCCTCCTCAGGAAGGTCATCTATTTTTGCCAACAACTCTGTATAACTGATTATAGACGTAATAGGTGTCTTCAGATCGTGTGATACGTTCGTAATAAGCTCGCTTTTCATTCTTTCTGCTCTTACCTTCGCAGATACGGATTCGTCAAAGCCTTTTGCGATATCATTAATACTCGCACCGAGTGATCGCATATCTTCACACTTAAGCTCCGGAATCTTGTATGACACGTTACCGTTGCGAACCTCACTTATACCTTTTTTGACCTCGTCAAGGTCCTTGGCTCTGTAGGACACAACAAAGCACGCAAATATGAATACAAGAATTCCGATAACCAGCCATATCGGAGAAAACGGTGTACCCACACCCAAAGCACCTATAACAGCCGTATATACGAAAAGCATCGTAATAAGAATTACACCCGTTTTCTTCGACAGCATACCGAAAATTGTTTTCCAAAATACTTTTGTCATTCTCCACACCCACTTTGCCGTCTTTGCCATTATACGCAAGATCCACCGTGCAAGGCGAAGAATAATACTTGTTTTTATCAATCTTCCCGTTTTAATATTACGCACTACAGATAACAATGACGTGATGATGATCAAGCTTCCGAGTGCAGAAACAGAAGCAACGATCATATTGATCAGATCATGATGGAATGGCCTGGATATAAATTCATCAATAACCGCAACACAAAGCACTGCGGCACCGATACCCGCTCCCGCCATTACAGACAAATGCACTTCGATCCAAACGTTATCGACCCACATATTCTTACATTCACCTGCTTTGTTGGTTCCGCATACGCATATCAGATAAATAAGTAAAAGTATTGCCATGAGGATACATACAAACGCTTTTAGGAAGGTATCGAACACAATTTTCTCTTGACGTTCCCAAATTGCTCTGTATTCATTTACAGCATCTTCGTCAATATTAGAACAGATAACAATAGTACTGACCCCCAGTAAGTGGTCTATCTCTTCAAGAAGAAAGCCTTGAGTAATTTTACGCTCTATTGACGTTTTGCGTTCAATATTTCCGGATCCATCTCTTGAAACGTATGAATAATAGTCTCCGTGCATTAGGTCTTCAGCCGACTTCGCGTCACAGTTAGTAATGGTTGCGTAATCCCATTTAACGTAATAATTTATTTTATCGGTATTATAGTAATCCTCAAAGCCTTCTCTTATTTTGGTTTTTAACTCTACAAGGCTAATCGTTATATTATTTTTGTCCTTGTCAATTGAACTTCCGGACTCACCGTTCTGAGGCAAAAAGCTGTAATAGGCATTAAATATTATGTTTTCGGGCTCGTCAAGCAGATGCATAATATACCACGACTCGGAAAAATCACGCTCAAAAGCATATATATCTATATCCTCATCTGAATATTTGATTATACCGTCAACTACCGTCAATGCACCGTTAACTATAACGATAACAAATAAAACCACCGCAATAAATTTAAGAACTGCGGAATAAACTATTCTTTTCATCTCTACTACCCCCACTTAGTCGATCTTGTAGCCAATACCCCAGACGACCTTAAGATACTTCGGCTCCTTCGGATTTATCTCTATTTTTTCTCTGATATGGCGTACGTGCACCGCGATCGTATTATCACCCACAACGTTTTGCTCATTCCACACACTTGAATAAATATCTTCCGCTGAAAATACACGGCCTCTGTTTCTGGCAAGCAATTCAAGAATTTTGTATTCAACGGGAGTAAGTCTGACACTTTCTCCGTCAACCTTTACAGTCTTACTTTCGGTATCTACAGAAAGCCCGTCTATCACTATTTCACCGTTCTGCTTTCCTATAGAACCAAGAGTGGTATATCTTCTCAGCTGCGACCTCACCCTTGCCATGAGCTCTGACGGGTTAAATGGCTTTGTAACGTAATCATCTGCCCCGGCAGTCAGTCCGAAAATTTTGTCTGTATCCTCGGATTTCGCCGAAAGAAGTATGACCGGAATATTTCTTGATTCTCTCAGCTTCATCAATGTCTTTATCCCATCGAGCTTTGGCATCATAACGTCAAGAATCATAAGATGTACATCCGTTTCAGACAGAGCCTCAAGTGCTTCTATCCCGTCGTATGCCTTTATCGCTTTGTATCCTTCCCCGGAAAGAAAAATACTTATACTGTCGACGATCTCGCGATCATCATCAACTACTAATACGTTCATAATTTTCACCTCCGTATATATTATACAATAAAATTCTTAATATATATAAACGAAATTTCTTAACTTTCCTTAATAAAGATACTTTTTTGTATTACAAAAGCTAAAAATAAAAAAAGTCCCCGCCAATGCGGGATTGGCGGGGGCATCAAGTGAAATATCATCTAATATGGAGCATATATAAACGTTATTGATTAAGGATCAATAATTTTTATCACGCGCAAGTAAAGGATAAAATTACGCTTTAAGCATATTTATGATCTCTTTGTACTCCGCAGTTTCTCTGATTTTCGCATAATATTCATCTTCAGTCTCAAAATCGTGCAAAAGCTCATCACACAGTTTCAAATCCGCCTTACTCTCCCAACTGCGGTCGTATGAGTGACAGTTGAAGAGCAGTGCGTCGGAATTGATCACACGCGGTAGCTTGTCGTGTTCGGTTGCACACTCTGCCGCCTTGCGCATATATCCAAACGCTTCATCATTCTTTTCGCTTTTAAGGCAAACCTCCGCCATTCCCTGATAATTGCGCATTTTTCGCGTAAACTTGAAAGGAATATCAGCGGTTTCGTAGATCACGTCATAAAGCATATTGCTTTTTTTGAAAAGCTCGATCTGCTCTGCAGGTGAGTAAAATTCTTGCAGCTTACGGATAGAAAGCCAAAACTCATATGCAAGCTTGATAATAATATTATCTTGTATATGTTGTTTCAATTCATGACCTTCAAGAAAATGTCGAAGAGCGTCTTCGATCGTATTGTAATAATTCGGAAGCTGTTGTGCACACTCGATTGCCTTCTCGCGGTCTCCGATCTTAAAATAACCGTAACACAAATTCGACTGAACCCAATTTCGGATACCTTGATCGGTACAGCTATCCAGAATATACTTGCAGGTATCAACGCATTTTTCGGGATCCTTATTCTGGATTGCGTATGCATACCACGAAAGCAATTCATAATTGTTAGGAAACCTTTTGAGGCCCTCCCCAATAGTATCAATAAGCTTATCTCCCTCGTAATGAGTATCATGCTCGTAACATTTTGCCACGATTGCCTTTACCTCTTCAGCTTCTCTTATCTCTTCCGTACCAAGCAAGCTATCTACCGAAACGTGAAAAAAGTTAGCAATAACCGGGAGAAAGGTAACGTCGGGATAGGTTTCGTTTCTCTCCCATTTGCTGACTGCCTGAAAACTAACTCCAAGGCGCTCTGCCAATTTCTCTTGCGAAAGCCCCATATCTCGCCTATGCATGCGAATATTTTCACCGATTTTCAAATTCATAAATAATACCTCATAAAATAATATTTTCAGCGGCGCCTTGCTGTACTTATATTATATCACAAAGCAAACGTCTTTGCAATAACCCGTTCTTTGAATCAATTTCTACCAATAAGTGAATTTCTATCGCACTATATCTTACGTGAGTTGTGTCACCCGGGCGACGAACGTCCTGCCTTCGGCAGGCGCGACATCATGGATCAACACCGAATCAACTGCGTTGATTCTTGTGCGAGGAATGACTAAGAAGTCATTCCTCGAGTCACCGGCACTGCGTGCCTGTGGCTGTTGCTCGCAGGTGTCGGTGGTAAGAGATCAACAAAGAAAATGCCAAAACAATAAGGGGTACGTTTTAGGAGCGTTCTCATAAGGATGTTTACAAATTGTAGGGACCGGCGTCCTCGACGGTCCGTGATACTCAAAAGTATAAAGCAGTGAATAATAAAAAAAGCAGAAAAACGCCAAACGGTTTGCGTACCCCTTCTTGTTTTGGCTCCCCCTGCTGGGCGACGAACGTCCTGCCTTCGGCAGGCGCGACATCATGGACTACACGGTTCACGCAAGCGTGAGCCTTTGCGAGGTTGCAAGCAACCTCGAGTCACCGCGCCGGGGCGCTGTGGCGGTTGCTCGCAGGTGTCGGTGGTAAGAGATCAACAAAGAAAATGCCAAAACAATAAGGGGTACGCTTTTGCGTACCCCTTTTTTGTTTTGGCTCCCCCTGCTGGGCTCGAACCAGCGACATCATGATTAACAGTCATGCGCTCTACCGACTGAGCTAAGGAGGAATAAAAGGAATGCTCCCTGCAGTATTTTGCAAGGAGCATGCGTGTCAGCGTTGACCTATCTTTCCGGGCCGTCGCCAGCCGAGTATTGTCGGCACTGCAGAGCTTAACTTCTGTGTTCGGAATGGGAACAGGTGGACCCTCTGCGTTAATAACACTGACTATGATGCACCTTCCGGGATTCAACCCAGCGATACATCGCTTACCCACATGATTAAAGATCGTAGTCTTTATCATTTCTTGGGATTGGTGCATCTCCGGGATTCAACCCAGCGATACATCGCTTACCCACATGATTAAAGATCATAGTCTTCATCATTTCTTGGGATTGGTGCACCTCCGGGATTCAACCCAGCGATACATCGCTCACCCACATGATCAAAGATCGTAGTCTTCATCATTTCTTGGGATTGGTGCACCTTCAGGGATTCG
>SVRJ01000068.1 GCA_015064885.1 Oscillospiraceae bacterium | reverse complement strand
CTCTGGGATTTTACCGACGTCATCTATTTCGGTCGGCAATCATGGCTGGGGCACTAGGATTCGAACCTAGGTAATGACGGAGTCAGAGTCCGTTGCCTTACCGCTTGGCGATGCCCCATTACAATATTTATGCACTCTTTTGAGTGCCTTAATATTATACCACAAAAGATTCTGTTTGTCAATACCTTTTTAGAAAAAAATAAAAATAATTTTTCTTGTTTATCTTTTGCACTTATATTTTGGCTTTCGCATTGTTTTTTTATACGCAAATAAAAAAAGTTAGAAAAAGTTCAAAAAAAGCAGATTAAAAAAGGCCTGTTAAATGTTATAATTATAATAGTATATTTTATTTTGGAGGATTTTTTATATGTTTGGCTTTGAAAAAAAGAAAACTGTTATCATAAACGTTGAGGGCATGCATTGCGTTCACTGTGCAAACAAAGTGGTAAAGGTCGTTTCCGCACTCGACGGTGTATCAAAGGTTTCTGTTGATCTTGACGCAAAGAAGGTAAGCGTGATATGCAAGGAGAGCTTTGACGTTTCTGCTGCAAATGCTGCTATAACGTCTGCAGGCTTTGAGGTGGTTTCGTGAAACTGAAGTTTCATAGATACATATTCCTCGGAATAGCATTCGCCGTTATATGCTCGGTATATATCTCATTGCTTATAAAGGCACAGAGCATGTACGGCACCACCACCGACAAAACCGATAACACTACCGTTTCATACGAGACTGTATATTCGGTCAGAGGAGAAATATTCGATCGCAACGGGGTTCCGCTGTGTAAAAATGCGTACAAATATTCGGTAGTGCTTGAGTACGATGCACGGCCGGACACAAAACGGGAGATGAACGATCTTTTCCTTTATGCGGATTACGCGGTCAAGTTCTTCGGATATACGGAAAACGTCGCTGATTCGCTTTCTCCGTTTAAAGGTATATATCCCGACATATCATTTGACGCAGAAAAGCTGGATGACCCCACGATCTCGTCGAATCTGGCTTACGTCAAGAGGATATACGGTATAACCGAGAATGAATGCTCTGAGGTCGTCAGACTTCTTGTGCATTATTACGGTCTTTTGGCAGTTGATTCCGAGGGAGAAAGAATATATACCGACGAAGACGTTACGACTCTCCTTTCGATGAGGTACGATTGCGATGCAAAGAAATTCGGACCTAACGAGCCGTACGTGTTCTGCGCCGACGTAGGTGAGGATATCGTTCTTGACGTTCGTGAAAAGAATATACAGGGACTTGAAATATCGGTGCGCTGTCTGAGATACTATCCGAACGACGGTGTTGCCACGCATATTCTCGGACGCGTTGGACGTATAACATCCGAGACGTGGCCTTATTACAAGGAGCTTGGCTACAGTATAAACGACACAGTCGGTCTTGACGGAGTTGAGGCGGCATTCGAGGAGCACCTGCGCGGTGTAAACGGAAAGAAGAAGGTAGTCAGAGACGAAAACGGAGTAGTTATATCCGAGGAGATGGTAGAGGAGCCGAAGAAGGGAAAGGACGTATATCTTACTATAGATTATGAGCTTCAGCTTACCGCCCAGCAATCGCTTATTGATACTATCGAATACGTAAAGGCAAATGCAAAGCCCGGTGACACCCCCGGTGGTGCAGACTGCTCTGCCGCTTCTATAGTGGTAATGGATCCGGACACCTTCGAGGTGCTTGCCATAGCTTCGTATCCCACGTATACCATGGAGGAATATGAGACGAGGTATGAGGAGCTCGTAGCCGATGAGAATAATCCGCTCTATTTCAGAGCTCTTAACGGAACCTATGCACCCGGATCTACGTTTAAGGTCGGTATGGCTGTTGCCGCACTTGAGGACGGACTTCTGACGGTGAATTCCACTATAGATACCAGAAACGGTCCTCACATAAAGAACGGTGTGTACAAGTACTATGCAGGATATCAGCCGACGTGCTGGATAAAGAATATGTACGGCTCATCGCACGGTGTTCAGAACGTACAGGCGGCTATAAAAAACTCATGTAACTGCTTTTTCTTTGAGGTAGGACGTCTTATGGGAATAGATAAGATGAACGACTACTTCAAGGTTTTCGGGCTGGGACAAAGCACGGGAATAGAACTGAACGAAAGTCTCGGCATTCTTGCGGGTCCCGCATACAGAGAGGACAACGGTCTTGACCCTTGGTCGGGCGGCGATACTATACAGGCGGCTATCGGTCAGTCTCAAAATGCTTTTACACCGCTTCAGCTGTGCTCTTACGTGAGCATGCTCATGAACGGTGGAACGAGATATAATACCCATATCCTCAGTGCGGTCAAGGAGTTTGGCACGGATAACGTAGTCCTTTCTCCGAGCCTTGACGTTCTTTCATCACTCGAAATATCGGATACGACTCTCGAAGCGGTAAAGAAGGGCATGATAGAGGTAAGGACCTCGCAGTCTGCTATCCGCAAGCTCTTTGTAAATTGTCCTGTTGAGGTAATGCTAAAAACGGGTACTGCGGAGGTCGGAGGATCAAAGAGCTTTAACGCTACTATGATAGCCTTTGCCGAAAACGAGGAAAAGGGAAAGCTGGCGGCAGCGGTAGTTGTCGAGCAGGGACACGGAGGCGGAAACTGCGGAGTCGCGGTAAACGCTGTAATGAGCAAATATTTTTCATAAGAAGAACGGCTGTCACAAGCGAAAGCTCGCGGCAGCCGTAGTTTTATATTATTCTTTTAAGAGTGCCTTTTTTATATCTGCAAAAAACAGACAGATTCATAGCTGTGTTTAAGACAAGCATAAAAAGCCACGATACAAAGAAGCATACGAAGATGCATTCAAACGTAGGAAAGATGGGATATATGAAATTCATCCATATCACTCTTAATACAAATACCGAAAAAATAGAATTCAGAGAGGTGAATACCGAATACCCGAAGGCTTGAAGAGCGGATGAGAAAACTCCGTTCATTGCTGAAATAAAATAGAATGCGAGTATGTATTTTGCCCTTACCATGGCAAAGGCTACAGCCTCTTTTGTATCTACGTAGAAGGAGAAGAAAAACTCTCCGAATACGTATACGAGCAATCCGCAGATAAGCGACGAAAGAACGGCAAGAGAAAAACACAAAAAGAATGATCTTCTGACGCGCTCTTTTTTTGCCGCGCCTATATTCTGCCCGATAAAGGTAAGAGCGGCGGTACTGAATGCCGACGACGTGCTGCCTACAAGTCCTTCCATGCTTACAGAGGCCGTGTTTCCCGCAATAGCGGCAGAGCCGAAAGAATTTATTGCGGATTGTATTTGCAGATTGGCGAGAGGGAAGAGTGCGTGGTGTAAGCACATGGGAATTCCGAGCTTGAGCATTCTTCCGAATATATTCTTTGAGAAGTGCATGTTTTTTACATCCAGCCTGCAGTCGCCTTCTATTTTGTAAAGTCGCCTGAGCACCAGAAATGCGCCTACAAGCTGAGAGACAAGGGTTGCTATAGCGACGGCTGCCACCTTTTCATTCAGTGTGAGGCAAAGTATAAGATTCAGTATGACGTTTGTAAGCCCTGACAGGATCATATAAAACAGTGGCCTTTGTGTATCTCCGGAGATCTGCCGTATTCCTGAACCGAAATTATACACAAGAATAGCGGGAGAGGCAAGAAAGTATATTGTGAGATAAATAACGGCACTGTCAAAGCAGTCATCCGGACAGTTAGTCATACGTAAAAACATTTTCGTACATGCTATACCGATAATGGAGGATATTATTCCAACAGAAAAGCCGGCAATAACAGACGTGCTTACGGTTTTTTTCGTATCCTCACTATCCTTTGCTCCGATAAATCTTGCGAGAAGTATTTTCGAGCCTCCCGAAAGACCTATGAAGGTATTTACTATCAGATGTATTATTGTTGTCGTAGCCCCTACAGATGCTACGGCCGTTCCGTCGGCGGCATATCGCAGGACCACAAGATCTATCGAATTAAAAAGCGTCTGTATCAACGTGCTGATCATCAGCGGAATGGCATATATTATTATGGCCGGGAGAAGACTGCCCTTCGTGGCGTCTACGGTTTTTGCTTTCAGCATGGTCGTTTCCTTTTTGTTTTGATGATAAATTTATATTATGTACGAGGTAAGGAAGAGGAGAGCGCTCCTGAAAGGTCATTCCTTCTTTTCTTTTTTAGGAATACACGATTCACACGGAACTCCCGTTTGACACAGCCCGCATACCGAATATCCATCGTATGAAAAGCGCTCGATACAAAGAGGCTTTATTTTTTCTCTGTGGTATTCGATGCATTTTACCTTGTCGTGTCCGTTTTCGTTTATCGCACCCGCAGGGCATCTTTCAATGCAGGCTCTGCATCCGCTCTTTGCGAGGCAGTATTCGTTGTATTTTGTGTAAGGACGGGGCGTAGGATCTGCCTTTGCGTTGAATATGACCGATCCGAAGCGCACAGCCTTACCTACCGGAGTTATCAGCCCGTCGCAAAGACCGAAGGTTCCAAGCCCACAGATGTGAGCAGTGTGACGCTCTGACCAGTTAGAGATCTTGTGGAATCTGTCAGAGTCCCCCCATGAGAAGCTCTCCTCACACATAGGTGCTACGGCTTCTATTCCGAGCGATCCGAGAAAGTCCGACAGAGACGAGGCGAGGGCGCGGTTGCACTCCTCACCGTGTACTCTTACCATCTGCCACTCGTATGAAGGGCAGTCGGAAAGATCACGGCAAAGCCTTTTGGTTTCTTCAGTCTGCGGAAGAACGTAGCTTACAATACTTACGTTCTCTCTGTCAAATTCCTTGCCGTATTTCTTTTTCAGCCATTCCTCGGGAAGAAGGTAAAAGCTCTCGTCAATATGTTTTTTATAAAAATCAAAAAGCGGGTCTGACGCACTTGCAAACCCCACTATAGGTGTGCCGAAAGCAAAAGCGTCTATCTCCTTCATCGTGTTGAATTCGCGCTTTGACATGCGTTCGACTATAAAATCGGTAATTGCTTTATTCAGATGCTTCATCATCAGTTTCTCCTCGCTTGTGTGTTGGCACATGTATTATAGGCGCAAGCTTCTGCGTGAAAAAGCCTTGAGATCTTCCGCGTTAAGAACTTTTATGATTTATTATATCACACATTGCCTGAAAAATCAAGGGCTTTTCGTGATTTACAGGCGCTTTTATATTTTGAGTGCGGTTGCTTTGTTGTTACTGCTTTGTAATAACTAAAAAAATCAAGATCAAATAAAATTATTGACAAGAGCCCGTTTTTGTGATATAATTATCTCGGTAATATATATGATAATGCACTTTGAAAGGATGGATGACCGTATGCTAATCAAAAGTAAAGGACAGAGAGTACTTGAATACAGCTGTGACCTTTGTATAGTCGGAGGCGGACTCTCGGGTATGTGCGCGGCTATAAGCGCGGCACGTGAAGGGGTGAAGGTGGTTCTCATTCAGGACAGACCCGTTCTCGGAGGAAACGCATCAAGTGAGATACGCATGTGGATAAGAGGAGCCAAAGGTCTTCATAACAGAGAAACGGGAATCGTAAGTGAGATAGAAGAGGAAAACATCTACAGAAACCCGACGCTCAACTATTCTCTTTGGGATACCGTGCTTTATGAAAAGGTAAAGAACGAAAAGAATATACGCCTTCTTCTCAACTGCACGTGTCTTGATGCCGAGACGGTTAACGGAAGCGTAAAGTCTGTTTCCGCATGGCAGCTTACAACGTATACCTTCTATAAGATAAAGGCAAAGTACTTTGCAGACTGCTCCGGCGACTCTATACTTGCCCCGATAACCGGTGCGCTTTACCGCGTGGGAAGGGAAGGCAACAGCGAGTTCAACGAAACTATAGGCCCCCTCACCGCAGACGCAAAGACGATGGGTATGTCCTGCCTCATCCAGGCAAAGGAGACAGACCATCCCGTTAAGTTCACTCCGCCGGAATGGGCATACGTCTACGAGACGGATTCTGACTTTGATAAGACTCTTGAAGAGTTTGACACCGCTTTTTACGGACGCGAAGCGGGGGCAAAGCAGGCTGAGAAGGCGCACAAGTGTACCCGTCCTCACACACTCGAAACGAGCGGAACAAACTTCTGGTGGCTTGAGCTCGGAGGAGAGCACGACAGCATACACGATACGG
>SVRJ01000023.1 GCA_015064885.1 Oscillospiraceae bacterium | reverse complement strand
CATTCATCGGTATCTTGACTTTCGGAGATGATTTTATCAGCAATGGCACAAGCGTATTTATCATCTTTTGCTGTCAACTTTGCAACTATTTCCTGCACGGTAACTCACCTCCAAATTCTTATTTATCGTTCTTATTTATCGTTCTCTTTTATCGCCTATTTCGCCTTTGCATTACAGCGTTGCAAGCAACGTGGGCTTCGGGCAAAGTCCATACCCTTTGCAGGGCGAGGGTTACTCCCACCGCTTTATCAGCATATATCCTTCGTTTCGGAGGGGCAAGCCACCGCCCGACGATGCAACAATATTATATTACAGATCGGCAGAGGAAACAAGTCCTCTGCCGATCTTTTTGTTCGACTTATTTTATCTTCATAAGTCGAGAGCTGTTGATGAGAATTATAAAGGCTCCTATATTGTGAAGGAATGCGCCCGCAAGTGCGCTTATAACTCCGAATGCGGAGAGCGCTATCATCACGAAGGATACCGAGAATGCAAGTCCTATGTTCTGATACATAAGTGCTCTTGTCTTCTTCGCCACCTTTATTGCGAACGGAATATTCTTCAGATTGTTGTTCATAAGAGCAATATCAGCACTCTGTATAGCCGTATCCGAGCCCATGGCTCCCATAGCTATACCGACGTCCGCTTCTTTAAGCGCGAGAGCATCGTTTATACCGTCTCCGACAACTATTACCTTGCCGTCGTCCTTGAGTGCCTTTACCTTGTCGAGCTTATCCATAGGCATAAGGCCCGCATAAGTCTCGTCGATTCCCGCCTTTTCGGATATCTTCCTTGCGGCATTGCTCTTGTCACCCGTAAGAACGACCGTCTTTTTGATTCCGCAGGAGCGGAGGTCCTCAACGCTGTCTGCAGCCTCGGGACGAAGACTGTCCTCAAAGAATATTCTTCCGATAACTTTTCCGTCAACGGCGGCATAGTTTACCGGACCCGCTCTGTCCTCGGGCTCTTCACCAAGGTCTGCACCGCCTTCACATCCGCTCTCCTGCATCCATGAGAGAGAACCGAACATTATCTGTCTGCCGTCAAGCGTTCCCACTACGCCCTTTCCGACGATCTCTTTTATACCCTCCGCAAGGCCATAGGAGACGCCGTTTTTATTTGCGAGAGAGATGACCGCCTTTGAAACCGGGTGAAGAGATGCATGAGAAACAGAGGCGCATACAGAGATAAGCTCGCTTTCGTCTACTTCTGCGGTCTCGATCTTTCCGATATTGAGGCTTCCTTCCGTAATAGTTCCCGTTTTATCGAAGACTACCGTATCCACCTCGCAGAGCTGCTCGATGAATTTTGAGTTTTTGATGAGTATTCCTCTTCTCGTGCTTACCGCGAGGGCGGCTATCATCGGAGCTGATGAAACGAGCATATGTCCGCAAGGACAGGATACAACGAGAATGGATATCGCCTTTGAAACGTCGTTTGTGGCAAGTGCTACCGCACCCGCTATCGCGAGAACGAGAGGAATGTAATAATACATAAATCTGTCTATTATTCTCGCCTCGGGGATCTGTATATTTTCACTGTCCTCAAGAAGTGAAAGTATCTTTGAAAATGACGTGTCGTTATACTCTTTTTCTGTTTTTACAGTAATGAGTCCGTCTATATTATAAGTTCCGGCATACACCTTGTCTCCGGCGAAAACCGGAGCGGGAGCCGGCTCACCGGTGAGTGACTTCTGGTCGATATTCGACTCACCCTTTATAACGGTACCGTCAGCCGGAACCGCACATCCGGGCTTTATAAGTATTATCTGACCGCATTTAAGCTCTTTTGCGGGGATTACTTTTTCTTCCCCGGTCTCGGGGTCAAAGAGTATTGCGGTATCAGACTGCATCTTCTTGAGGCCGTCTATTACGTCGCGGCCTCCCATAATACTTCTCTCCTCAAAGAAATGCACCAAGTTAAGAATTACGGGAACAAGAATTGCAAGTGTAAATTGCTTATCAAAAAAGCATGCTATTATCGCTATCGCAACGAGGATCTCCATTGCGTTGCTGATGTTTTTTGATGCAAAGCCTTTAAGAGCGGTAACAAGTATCGGAACGCCCTCTATAAGTATACCCACAAGGTATATAAGAGCCGCGACCGACGCCTTTCCCGGAAACAGTTTTTCATATATAAAGCCTGCTACAAGTGCACCTATGGCGGCAAAGGCGGATATTATTTCGTATTCTATCTTCTTTTTTTCTCCGCCCGACAGGCTTTCCTTTGAAAGCTCTTCGAGAGATCTTTTGCCCATCTTGCTTATGTCTTCCATAACCGCCTCCTGTATTATTTGATAACTATATGCGGCATTCCGTCGCCGACAAGATATACGTATCCGAGCTTTTTATAAAGATCTGCCATCTTGCTGTTATATACTCTTACGATAACCACCTCGGGCTGCTTTTCAAACTCATCGAGAAGTCCGTAGAATTCGGCAAGCCTCTGCTTCACCTCGCTCGTTCTTGTGCTCTGGAGAGCCTGAGCCTCGGATATAAGCAGATTGGCATCGCTCTGCGACTGCGGAATAAGTGTCGCTCTGTACTGATTGGCCTCAGCGAGAAGAGTCTGTGCGTCCACAGTTGCCGCCGTAACCTTATCGAATATGTCCTTCACCTCGCTCGGAGGCGCCACAACGTTGAGCTCGAAGTTGGTTATTGTCACTCCGCACTCAAGCGAATCGAGTATTTTCTGAGAGCTTTCGAGAACGTCGGCTACGAATTCGTCCTTTCCGTCGGTGAGGAGTGAATCTATAGTCATCGAGAGAGTTCTCTGTGCTATACAAGAGCTCACGGTACCGCGCACCGTTCCCTCTATATCACTTGTTGAAAGAGCATACTGCACAGGGTCGCTTATCATATATTTAAGTGAGGAGGATATGACCGCTATATTGTTATCTCCCGTAATACAGTATCCGTTCTCGTCTACGTACGTGCTCATGCTTCCACCCGTATAATGGGTGTCTACGTTAAGCTCGTATACCTTTCCCGTGGGAACGGTTATTACCTCGTCTATAATATACGGAAACGCAAACATAAGCCCCGGCTCATGTATCTGTTCTTCTCTTGTATCTCCGCACAGCTTACCGAATCTGAGTATCACGGCTACCTCACCTTGATTTACGGTGCGTATTCCGCTGAGCATTATTCCCGCAACGATAATGAGCACCACCCATTTGAAATATTTCACCGAGGTGGTCATTACGTCGGCAACAAAGGATACACCGGACTCCTTTGACCTTTTCTCTTTATTTTTTCTCATAAGGCTTACCCCGCGTTCTTCGAGGCGTCAAGAGCCTCGTTTTCGGCTACTGCTACGGCAACCTTCTTCAGAAGATCGTCGGGAAGAGATCCGAAGATGTCAAACGGATATTCGTCCTTCTTGACTATGAGTGTCGTATTCTCGTTTACGGAATTCATAAGCGTGTCGAGCTGAGTGAGGAACTTGTAGAGGCTGATATTTGCAGCCTGCGCCTCGGCATAGATAGAAGCTACCAGCTTTTCGGTCTCGGCATTTATCTCGGCCGCCTTCTCAACACCCTCAGCCATTATTCTTGCAGCCTCTGCCTCTGCCTCGTACATGATCTTGGACGCCTCGAGCTGACCGTTTGAGCTGATGACGTCTATAGCAGCCTGTCTGTCCTTGGTCATCTGATCGAATACGCTCTTGAGATTGTTTTCCGGAAGAGAGAGCTTCATAATGCTCACGTCCATGACCTTTATGCCGTACTGCGAAAGCGCGTGCTCCTTTACTCTTTCGAATATGCCGTTTTCTATCTCGTCTATCATAAGCTCCTCTTCATCGAGAGACACGAGATTCGACATCTTGTAGTTACCCATTACGCTGTTCGTAGCGTTTATTATGAGGTCGTTCACGTATTTTGCCGCAAGCTCGGAATTTCCCACGCTTGTGTGATACTTGAGAGGATCCTCGATATTCCATACCGCAAACGACTGGAATATAACGTTTCTCTTGTCCTTTGTAAGAGTCTCGAGATAAGCCGATTCGGTATACTGATTTCTCGCATCGTATTTTACAACGTTTTCAAACGGCCAAGGGAGCTTGAAATAAAGTCCTGCCTCCGTGACCTCGGCCCTTGCCGCACCAAATCTTGTTATAACGGCATTTTCGCCCTCGCGGACCTCTGCGGTAAATCCGAAGAAGCCGAGAACGAGCACGAGAACACCCGCAACTATCCATTTAACAAAACCGATTTTTTTCATGTCTGTCTGTACCTCCGTTAATTGTATAATATAACGCCTGAACCGAAGTATATGTATTTTTCATCTACACCTTCACCGAGGATATAAAGCCTCTGCTTTGAGAAGGTGGCGGCAAGCGCGTCCATATACTTGTAGTAGGTAAATTCATTTGGATATTCCCCGTAAGCCTCCGCCATTGCGAGGAATTCGGCAACCGAGCCTCTTGCCGCTCCGAGCTGCTCGTACTGATATGCAAGAGCGATCTGTATCTCGGCGTTGCGATTGAGCTGAGCGTAGGCTATCGTCGCCTCAGCTTCTCCCTTTGCCTTTGTTATCGCGGCTTGTGCCTCTACCTCGGCACTGACCATAGACTGATATACGTCTGCCACCTCTACGGGCGGGTGTATGCTTTCTATTATTACGTCGGTGACGCAGAGGCCGCACGGATTTTCCGCAAGGTATTCCGAAAGAGCTCCCTCAATAGTGAGTGAAAGCTCGGCTCTGTCTCGTGAAATGATCGTATCGAGGTCTGTTCCGACGGTAAGATCGGTAACTATCGAGTAAGCCTTGGCATTGAGGATCGCATCGGCATCAGAGGACACCGTAACGTATTTCATAAGATCGTCTATTTTATACTGTATTCTGACGTTGACGGATACAAGCTCAAAGCCTTCTCCGATAAGAAGCTTGTATTCGGTTCCGCCGTGTGACTCGTTCCATAGGATGTTGCCGCCCGAATTGCTGTCGTATCCCACGACGGTCTCCTTCACCGTTTCGGTATTGTACACGTCGACCTTGTCTATCGGATAGGGGAAGGTAAGATGGATCCCGGGCTCAAGCACGTCCTCGCATTTTCCGAATCTGTAGAGCGCACCCTTTTCATACGCCTCTATCTGTACGATACCGGTAGCAAGCCATATCAGGAGGCCGCACACGAATATAGCCGTTGGGAATATGCTCCTTGCGTATCTTATGCTGAACAGAGAACGGAGGGTAAGTCCGGTGCTGCTCTCAAGATACGCGATAAGATCATCCTCTGTCTTTTCCGATGAGAACGGAACCGGAATGATCGTTTTAGGATCCGTATCAAGCTCTTTTTTGATAAAATCCTTAGCGAGCGAAACCACAACGAAAAGCCCCACGTACGCTCCGAATATCCCCTCGAATATCCTTGCATACGTGTTAACGTCATATATCTTGGTGACGTTGAGCGCCGCGGCAAGGATGAGAAGCGCAAAATCAAACTTCAAAAAAGCAAAAATTGACGAAAGCGAGCGTTTTGCCGACTCATCCCTGCAGTAATGCTTTACTACCTTTGCGCCTATCATGAGCGCAATGAATACCATTCCAAGCACGAAAAGGTGGAAGTAGCTTACCGAAATCTTTTTTGAAACGTATACCGCGTGGAGGTAAAACGTATATCCATATCCCCCGAGTATCGCAAGATCGGCTACCGCAGATATGATAGCTCCGTGCTTTGAAAGAAAGCCTGCGGTAAATGTGAATATTCGCCATATTTTTCTCTTAGGCTCTATGAGAGAAGCCTTATGCAGCAATTTATACAGAACGGGCAGCAGCGCGTTTGCAAGGAGCAAAAACGCAAGGCACAGCAAAAGCAGTGCTGCCATACACATTGGGGTGTAATCTGTCGGACGTCCGCATAGCCACGTCACTACACCGCAAAGTATGAGAAGGAGAGATGACGCAACCAGCGAAAACTGTCTTGACGGGATCTTTGGTCTTTTTGTTTTCATTTTCGGAGAACCGTTTTCCTTTCTGCCAAGGGCAATGTTATATAACTATATAAAACCGTAACGATCTAAAAGAGTATATTATATTTTATCATATAAACTCGGATTTGTCAATAGTACTTTTTTTCGCGCGCACTTTTCCGACGCCTTTTTTATGTCAAGTTGCACAACACTTTCGTCAGGTTGCACAAGGTTTGCGTATATGACAACATTTGTCCTCTTTTTAGCTGATAATGACTTGCAATGAATATTGAATAAGGTTATAATTATTGTTAGGATATTGTTATCCAAGTTTGAAAAATCATTTTACGGAGGTAATTAAAATGGCTTTCCCGGTAGCTGTACAGGTTTATTCGGTACGTGACGACGCTTCCGCTGACCTGCGTCTTACTCTTGAAAAAATAAAAAAGATGGGTTATGACGGTGTAGAATTTGCAGGACTTTACGGCAATTCTCCCGCTGACATCAAGGCAATGTGTGCTGAGATCGGTCTCGTTCCCGTTTCCGCTCACGTTCCCTTCATCGATATGCTCAAGGATCCCGTAGGCGTTCTCTCTCAGTACGCTGAAATAGGCTGCAAGTACGTTGCGGTTCCCTATCTTGTTCCCGAGCACAGACCCGACCACCCGAACTTTGAATACGTTGTAGAATTCATCCGCATCATCTGCAAGGTAGCAAAGTCTCTCGGTCTCCAGATGCTTTATCACAACCACGACTTCGAATTCATGAAGCTCGACGGCAAGTATGCTCTTGAGATACTTTACGATACGATCCCCGAGGATCTTCTCAAGACAGAGCTCGACACCTGTTGGGTAAACGTAGGCGGTGAGGTTCCCGCAGATTACGTCAGAAAGTTCGCAGGACGCGCTCCCGTTGTTCACCTCAAGGACTTCTTCGGTGAAAAGTCAGACGATATGTACGAGCTCATCGGTATAGACAAAAAGGCTCCCACACGTCCCAGCGGATTTGAGTTCAGACCGGTAGGCGCAGGCCTTCAGAACTTCCCCGCTATTCTCGAAGCTGCAAAGGATGCAGGCACAGAGTGGATAGTTGTTGAGCAGGATAAGCCCAGCATGGGACTTACTCCTATGGAATCTATCGAAAAGAGCATCGAATACGTAAAGACGATAAACAAGTAATCTTTTTATCTCTACATATATATTTATTATTTTGGAGGATTAAATCATGGCAGACAAATCTATGGAAGGTCTTAACACCTTCACAGCGCAGGAAACTGTTTCTGTTGACACAAACAAGAAGATGCGTGTCGGTATAATCGGATGCGGTTGGATAGCAGACGCACACATTAAGTCCTACCTCGCACAGCCCGACGTTGAGATCGTTGCAGGTGCAGACCTCGTTCCCGGCAAGGCTAAGGCATTCTTTGAAAAGCACGGTGTTGAGGGCGTTAAGACAGACTACGCTTCTCACAAGGAAATGCTCGATGACGAGAGCCTCGCTCTCGATGCTGTAAGCATTTGTACCTACAATCGTCAGCATGCTGAGCCCGCTATCTATGCTCTTAACAAGGGCGTTAACGTTCTTCTCGAAAAGCCCTTCACAGTTACTCTCGACGAGGCAGTTGAGGTTATGAAGGCAGAGAAGGCAAGCGGAAAGGTTCTCTCTATCGGATTCCAGCCCAGACTTGACGAAAACATGAAGATGATCAAGAAGATCGTTGATTCCGGCGAGCTCGGTGACATCTACTACATCCAGACAGGCGGCGGACGCAGACGCGGTATCCCCACCCCCTTCGGAACGACCTTTATCGAAGACAAGACAGCAGGTCTCGGTGCTCTCGGTGACATCGGATGCTACTCTCTCGATATGGTTCTCAACGCTATCGGCTATCCGAAGCCTCTCACGGTTTCCGGTTACAAGTCCAATTTCTTCGGCACATCTCCCGATTACTCGGGCTACAGAGCTGACAAGAGAGCTGAATACGCAAAGCTCTTCGGAGTTGACGACTTTGCAGCTGCTTTCGTAAGACTCGAGGGCGGTATCATTCTCGACTTCCGTATAGCTTGGGCTATGAATATGGACACCCCGGGTGATACTATCATCCTCGGTACAAAGGGCGGTCTCCGCATTCCTTCCACAGAGTGCTGGAACGGTTCTGTCGGCGGCGCAATGAAGATCTACCACGAGGTTTGCGGTCAGCAGGTTGAAACCGAGATCCCCGTAATCAAGATGAAGGAAGGTCTCTTCGACCTTAAGATCCGTACGTTCCTTGACGCTTGCAAGAACGGTACTCCCGCTCCCGTTCCCTCCAGCCAGATCCTTTACAATCAGGCTATTATCGACGGTATTGCAAAGAGTGCTGAGTGCGGTCACGAGGTTGAGATCGTTATTCCCGAGGTATAAAAAAGCATAGGGCTCTTCCCTGCTTTAATATCACCTAAAAAGGAGCCGCCATCTGTAAAGACGGCGGCTGCTTTTGCAGATATCCCTAAATTCAAAGGAGAAACAAGCTATGGCAAACGACAGCGCAATACTCGACGCATTCAAATTTGACCAAACCGAAGAAAAGGTCTCCTCTTCAAGAAAGATGAGAGTCGGTATAATCGGATGCGGCGGAATCGCAAATTCTCATATAAAAGCGTATCTTCTTCAGCCGGACGTTGAAATAGTTGCAGGCTGCGACCTCGTACCCGGCAAGGCTAAAGCGTTCATGGAGAAGTACGGCATAACAGATGCTAAAACAGATTACCCCTCACACAAGGAAATGCTCGAGGACGATTCCCTGAAGCTCGATGCTGTAAGCGTATGTACCTACAACCGCCAGCATAAGGACCCGACCATACTCGCGCTCCGCAAGGGGATAGGCGTCCTTCTTGAAAAGCCCTTCACGGTAACTCTTGACGAGGCTGTCGAAATAATGAAGGTCGAAAAAGAGACGGGCACCTGCCTCACTATCGGCTTCCAGCCCAGATTCGATGAAAACATGAAGATGCTAAGGAGAATAGTCGAAAGCGGTGTTCTCGGAGACATCTATTACATTCAGACGGGCGGCGGACGCAGACGCGGAATTCCCGTAAACAGAGGAACCTCGTTTATCGAGGACGAGACTGCAGGACTCGGTGCCCTTGCAGATATCGGATGCTATTCGATAGATATGCTTATGAATGCCCTCGGACACCCGAAGCCTGTCACAGTTACGGGATACACCTCCGCATTCTTCGGAAAGGACCCGAACTACGTAAGATATCAGCAGCTCGGACATCCCGAATATGCCGACAAATTTGAGGTTGACGATTTCGGAGCCGGCTTTATCCGCTATGAAAACGGAATGGTGCTCGACTTCCGCATCTCCTGGGCAATGAATATAGACACCCCGGGTGATACGATAATTCTCGGAACAAAGGGCGGCCTCCGCCTTCCCTCCACAGAATGCTGGAACGGTTCTCTCGGCGGCCCGATGAAGCTCTACTACGAGCAGTGCGGTGAGCAGCTCGAGGTGGAGATTCCTCTTCGCAAGACCAAGAAGACACTCTTCGAATACAAGGTACGCACCTTCCTCGATGCAGTAAGAGACGGCACACCTCCTCCCGTTCCTTCGAAGCAGATAATATACAACCAGGCTGTTATCGACGGAATTGCACGCAGTGCCGCATGCGGTCACGAGGTTGAAGTAGTCATCCCCGAAATATAAATTTCGCACTAAAAGATTCAGAGCCACCCACTTCGGGTGGCTCTTTCCTTGTGCAGAAATCAGCTTATGTAATAAATCATTCACTATACCCGCCCCACCTCGGTGAGGTGGGGCATCTCATACCATATCCTATTGGGTAGGAGATGATATTTTTTTAAAATCTATACCTCTGCATATTATTGTTTCATCAAACGTCTTAGCTGCGTTGTTTGATGTAGTCGCAAATCTCTGTGAACCGAATTTTCCTTTATATCCATAATGGAATGGATCTGTGGTTGTATCTACAAAATAAACACGGTCATCTTCTTGCAATGCCTTTACAGCTTCGCTGTCCCATGCGATCATAGCTATTATGGAGACTTCATCGCCTTCGTATAAGTTGAAATATTCCTCGAAATGAGAACGTTTCTCTACGATTTTTTCAGCTTCTTCAACGCTTACCGATTCTTTAAGATACACATAACAGCGTATTTCAAGCAAATCGGCGTCTATGATCTTTTTGTTTATCTTTTTATTCAGTTCGATCGCTTCATTCAGAACATCGGAATTATTTATAGGATCGTTCCCTATCAATTTATAATAGTTGATAATATCATTAGAAAAATATTTTTCGTTGTAAAATTGATAGAACTTGTACGATGACATATTATTGTAGTAATCTTCATTGGTAGTAAAATAGCCGGATTCGACCCACATATCACACCAAAGCACTTTTCTGCCGTCTACCTGAAGCCCGTTGTTATGAGCAAAATCTATAAAAGCTTTATTTTCAGGCATCGGTAACACGGCTAAAATGATGTTCACCGTAACGAGAATAGCAAGTAATATGGCTGAACAACCGATCAGTATTTTCTTTGTTCCGTATAATTTTTTAAAATAATCAAATTGCATTAATAAGCTATTCCATAATCTCATAATGTTACCTCACAATTTTATCGCTTGTGTAATATTTATCATATCCAATTATACATTGAGATGCTTCGGCCATCAAATACGTGTTATGTGTACAAGCTGTGTTCGGTTGCCGAACATTTTGCTGTATGTAACGGTTGCTTTCAATCTAAAGAGTCAATTGAAAACTCGAATACCCGCATTGAAAGATCATTCTCAATAGTCCAACAAACAGTAACTTTAGTATTATCGGATAAATAGAACGGGAGTGAAATTATCCCTGAAGTTTCCGAATCTTTAGGCATACCAAGCAGTCTTACAACATCAAAAACATCCATGCCCTCTCTTATAAAATAGGCGTTGTTTTTAGTTGTTTTCCGATAATTATACTCTTTTACTTCCTCAACCGAATCCGTGTGGTAATTATATAGTGCAACTACGATTTTCTTTCCATCGGTTATAAAATAATAAGACTGATAATTAACAGTAGTATATTCTTCACTTAGAGCGTCAATTTCCTCTCCTGTCATTCCTACGTTTACTATAACTGAAGACTTATTATTACATGACGGCAAAAGCATAACAAAAATCAAGCCTAAAATTATAATTCTTTTTCTAACCATATCAAAACTCCTTTTTTTGCGGTGGTCATCTCTCGTCATTCCGTGAGGGGTATCCGGAAACGCATCTGCCGTTTTCCACTTTAATTATATCATATGCGTAAAAAAATGTCAAGTGTAAATTTGTAGATTTTCCTCACATTTGTATGAGTGCACAAAAATATTCCTTTTTCTTTGTGCAGGGTGACGGAGAAAAAAACGGGCACAGGCTCTGTAAGGTCAATAAGCGGTTTCTTTTGGTGTGAGGTATCTTCTTTCCCGAAGGGAAAGCGCCCGCCCGCCGCCGAAGGCGGCGACGGAAAAGCGCGTGCGCTTTTCCGAAGGCTCGGAGCGAAGCGACGAGCAGGCGGGCGGCGCGCCGTGTGGCTGAGAGATAAGAGGAAGGGCGGCTTTACCGTTACACCTCACAGTCTGATAATGCCGCTGTGGGCAATGAGGCTTTTATTATATAAGCAAGTCCATTTAAAAATGGCCTTGCGCGGTACGTGTATCTTTACCCGGAGGGTAAAAAAAGCCCGCCCCCCCTTTCGGGAAGCGGGCATATTAGATGTAGCGAATATCTTAATTAATCGTTTTCTTTTCTCTTCTTCTTAGAGACGATAACTGCAGCTGCAGCAACTGCAGCAACTGCGGGAGCAGCTACTACAGATCCGCATCCCTTTTCTTCCTTCTGAGTTTCGGAAGGAGTTGTAGCGGGAGCCTCTGTTGTTGTCTCTACGGGAGCTACCGTTGTTGTTTCAGCGGGAGTTGTAACAACGGGTGCATCTTCTCCTGCCTTCCAGCCCATGAGCTGCTCGATCTTTGTGATGAGCATTTCGCCGCGGCTTACGTAAGCCTCTGCGGTCGGGTGACCGATCTGCTTTTCGTTAGACTGGCATGCGGGAAGCTTGAGGAAGGAGATGTGTCCGTCGCCCTCTGTCTTGAGCTCGTCAACAACGTCTCTCATATCTGTGAAGAACTTTGATGTCATAAGACCGTAAGCATAGATGATCTCCGCATTGGGATTGTACTTTCTTACGTCCTTAAGGAATGCCTTAAGACCCGTCTTGAACTCAGCGGCTGTAAGCGAGGAGTTGTTGCTGCTCGCGTCGTTTGTTCCAAGGTTGATAATGATAACGTCGGGCTGTACCTTGAAATCATACTTAACGCCGGGGAGGTTGTACTGGTCGATATACGGATAAATAGCGGGGAGAAGCTTATCAGTGTCACCGCCTGTGTTTCTTACGACACCGCGTCCCGAGATAGCCGTTACCATGTAATCAGCTCCGAAAGCGTTTGCTATCTGCTCGGAATACGTCTTTGTAGAGTCTTCTGTTGCTGTACTCCAGGTTGTGCTTGTGCCTGCAACCGTTGCGTAGCCTACAGTGATAGAGTCACCGATAAATTCAATAAGTCTGCTGGAAGCAGGTGTGGGAGCGAGCTTTTCACCGTCTGTAAGAGTGATGCTCGATACGCCTGCAGAGGAAGAACGTGCATTTGTTCTCTTAACTACCTTTATTGTGTGCTCCTTGCTTGCATCGAGACCGGAAGCAAGAACGATCTCCTGAGTTGCCTTTGTAAGAGCAACGTCAGGCTGCTCAACGCCGTCTATATAGATCTTGATGTAGCCGGTGTTTCCTCCTCCGGGAGCGTTGGAGACGATAGTAGCCTTAGCACCTGTTCCCTTGAAGGAGAATGTGAATCCGGAAGAAGACCAGTTGAAGAAGTATACGTTATCCTCAACGTATGTTCTTCCGAAGAAGCGTACGTCTGTCGCAAGGTTAAGCGAAAGCTTATCGGGCTTGGACGTTGTTATAGTAGCCGTATATACTGTGCTTACAGTACCCTTACTGGAGGATACCTTAAGGTAAACGGTTGTCGTTTCTGCTGTGAGCTTTATTTCGCTTGAGAGAGGCTTTGTAAGCTCCTTATCTGCGAAGACCTCAAGAGTGTTGTAAAGCTCTGTCTTTATTTCGAACTTATAGGTATCTGTAGCTACGGAGTCCTTGTATGTCTTGGCATTCTGATCTACCGTACCTGCCACAAACGTAGCATCTACCTTCTGCTCAATGTTTTCACTTGATGTTTTCATATCGTAATCGAGATACCACCATTCTGATTTTTCAAGTCCCACTACTACGGGCTTCTGGGGCTTCTGACCGTCGAGTGCGAAATAGTTACCGGAAAGATCAAATGCCGTAGTGGAATTACCCATAGAGAGTGCCGTGGGAATATTCACGAATCTGTTGCCCGTTACCGTGAACTTTTCACCGAGAGCAAGAGCGCCGGTAGCACCGTGGATAGCGATAAAGTTATCCGAAACCTTTCCTTCCTGAACAAATATATTGTCCTTGATAACAAAGTAAACGTTATCTGTTTTGATCTGAGGAACAATAATATTATTGTTGGAAGCAACACCGGAGTCGTTGTTTGCAAACACATTACCCGAGATGGTAACAGTTATTTTTTCTCTCTGGCCGATGCCTGCATTGAATTGGTACTGAGCGTCCTCTGTAAGCTTGCAGTTGAGGACCTGGTTTGTCTTCTGTCTGAACATAGAATCGGTAACAGTAATATTTACCGCATCCTTTGTCTTGGAGGTGTCGCTTACTGCGATAAGAGCGAACATCTTACCCGTGGATTTAGCGTCGAAATAGATACCCTTTGCACTAAAGGATTCAACTCCGAGGTTGAAGCCGGGGGTTCCGACCTGATTTTCGAAACGTATGTTCTCGCAATTGATATATCTCTTATAGAGGTTTGTTGCTTTGTCGGGATAATAAGAAGTGCAGTAGAAGGGGCCGTTGCCGCTTCCCTGGTTGTAGTTACTTACAAGTATATTCTTGTAGTTGATGGTTATGTATCCTTCTTGACCAAAGTTGGATCTGAACATACCGCCTGCACCAACTGCGATACCGTCAACCGTGATGTTGTGACAGTCGTAAACTTCCTTCGTGTTTGCATTGATGCCCATATGCCAGCTTGTGGTAAGGACTGCTTCACCCTCTCCTCTTGCGGGGTTTCTGGTCCAATCGTCTGTGGGCTTTGTTCCCTTGACGTTAGGGTCGATACCCGCCTTAGGACCAAGGATATTAACGTCCTTCTTGATGGTTACTCCTTCGCTGTAGGTACCTGCCGCGAGCAATACCGTGCCGCCTGCGGGAACCGCGTCGAGAGCCGCCTGAACCTTGGCAAAGCCTGTTGTGCCTATAATTACCGAGTAGGTCTTATCACCGATCTTAACCTCGGCCGCACTTCCGCTTTCCCCGGTAAGTGATGCGCTTACCACTACAGTGTTGTCGGGAACGAGATCTGCCGCAGATACACTTACGGGTATCATGGCGAGAAGCATTACCACAACGATAAAAAGCGCTGTAATTCTTTTAGTCATATCATTTCCTCCTTTGATGTTTGTAGATATGCTACGCCATAATTATACTATAAAAACCCCTCTATGTCAACACTTTTTATACAAATTTAAAAAGAATTTTATAAAGAACGGCGTCACACCCGTGGGTATGACGCCATATATATTTGCAAAATTTATGCGTTAACGTATTTACAAAAGGCCTCGAATGCTCTTCTGCCTTCTTCGGTACACTTGTAGACACCGGCATCCTTAAGGACCTCCACAAACGTCCTTCCGACCTCTGTAAAGAGTATTCCGTGAACGTTTTCCGAGTCGAATGAATAATTATCCTTAAAGCTGTTAAACCACGCGGCATGATGACTTACTCTCTCATCATCTGCGGGATCTCTGCCCATAAGCACGCATTCCTCAAGCCACTTGAGCTCGTTCTTGAGTCTGGAGGGAAGCACTGCAAGTCCCATTACCTCTATAAGACCGATATTTTCTTTTTTGATGTTATGCTTCTCTGCGTGAGGATGGAACACGCCGAGAGGATGCTCAGCGCTCGTGATATTGCAACGGAGAACGAGATCTATCTCGATATTGCCGTTTTTGTTTCTTGCTATGGGAGTTATCGTGTTGTGAGGCTCTCCGTCCGAGAAAGCGATTATGTTTGCACTCTCGTCAGAATATCCTCTCCATTTTTCAAGTATCTTGACACAAAGGTCGGTAAGCTTATCTCTGTTTTCGGGAGCTGTATTGAGTCTGATAACAGAGAGCGGCCATTTTACTATACCCGCGCTTATCTCCTCATAGCCTTCAAATACTATACTCTTTTCCACGGGAGCTTTTTCCATCGGAAAGGTGTGGCGTCCGCCCTGCATATGGTCGTGGCTGAGTATCGAGCCTCCGACTATCGGAAGATCTGCGTTCGATCCGAGGAAATAATGAGGAAGAAACTCGATGAAATCTATCAGCTTTACAAAAGCGGCTCTGTTTATCTTCATCGGTCTGTGCTCGCCCGAAAGAACGATACAATGCTCGTTATAGTATGAGTACGGAGAATACTGAAGGAACCAATCCTCTCCCGCTATCGTCATCGGAATTATTCTGTGATTCTGTCTTGCGGGGTGGTTCATTCTGCCGGCGTAGCCTTCATTCTCCGGACAGAGCTGACACTTAGGATATCCGCCCTGAGGTGCGTTCTTTGCCGCGGCTATCGCTTTGGGGTCCTTTTCGGGCTTAGCGAGGTTTATCGAAAGCTGTATATCACCGAACTCGCTGTCTATCTCCCAGTGAACGTCCTTGGCTATACGATACGTCCTTATATAGTCGCAGTCACAGCAAAGCTTGTAAAAATAATCTGTTGCCTTTTTCTTATCCTCTGCGTAATACTCTCTGAAGCGCGCGGTGACCTCACTCGGTCTGGGAGTGAGAATACCCATTATCCTTGTGTCAAAAAGGTCTCTTTCGGTCACGCTGTCCTTATCTATCATTCCCTTCTCACCCGCATAATCGCACATGTCGGCGAGAATACTCTCGAGAGGCTCGCTCGGATCTACGTCCCCGCTTTCCTCGTAAGTATCGAGAGAAAGAACCTCGAGAAGTCTGTTAATAAGATATCTTTTGTCCTCACGTACAGCAAGCCCGCATCTTATAGCGTACTCTGTGAGCGAGTTGATCCTGTTGCAAATGTTTACAGTCATAGCTTTCACCTTACCCGGAATTTTATTTGTATCTTCTTTATTATTTTATCATATATATTTACTCTTTTCAACCGTCAAAATAACGAACAGTCAAAAAACACACCAAAAAAGTCGTTTAAGACACAAAAGTGAATAAAAATCGTTTTATTTACCAATTGACAAAACGGCGTTTGAATGGTATAATTATAGAGGTTATTTATATTTATTATTTTATCCCCCAAAACACGGAAAAGAGGTCCATTGTGAAAGAACGAACGCGGCATATTTTTATGCCTCCAAAATATATTCTCTTCCCGCTCTTCTTTCTCTTCACTCTGCTTATCATGAGTGTGGGAACGTCGGCGGCGGAAGAGTTTTCTGCGGGAAGCATCGAGCTCTCCGCATCATCATCAAAGGATATTGAATACGTCATAAAGGCCGAAGCGCAGACCACTCTCTGGGCTGCCAACTTCTCGGTGCACTATGACGGTGACATAATGTCTCTCACCGGAATAGAGACGTCCTCGGGCTTTGAGCTTGACTATACGAGTACGGACGGTTCCGCAACAATTCTTCTCCACTCGAAGAAGGCATCGAACGTAAGCCTCAAGAAGGGAGATACTCTTGCGGTGCTGAAATTCAGAGTATCCGACAAGATACAGCCGGGTGAATATTTTCTCTCCTTCTCATATCCGCAGAATTCAGCGGTAACCTACAGCGGCTCGGTAAAGAATCTGCACATAACGGGCGGTACTCTGTTTTACGGTAACAGAGTCACCTACGTAAGCGGAGAAAAAACCCTCGGCTCCGACTTTGCTTCTGACGGAGATACCATATACCCCTCTCAGGATTGTGAGAGTAATAACCCCGACGAAATATTTATAGGCTGGTATGCTAAAAAAACATCGGATCACAAAAAGCTCTTTCTCGCTCCGGGCGAAAGCTTTGTGATAGGTAATTACGATATCACTCTTGAAGCGGTCTTCCTTGAGATCAAGACTCTCCCGGGTGCATCGGTATACTTTGCGACAGAGGATAACGACGTACGTCTCAGATACATATCCGCGGTAAATAAGAAGCAGTATGATTTTATTTATAATACGATCCTCGGCAAGGATGCCGCATCGATGATACTCGGTACGCTTATATGCCCGACCCAGTATGCCGAAAACAACGCCGAGTACGGCGAGAACGGCGGTATGACCTTCGAGGCGCTCAAAAACGACAGACTTGCGGTACAGACGTCTGTTCCGAAGGCACCCGGTCAGTGGCTCACCGGAAGCGACCTTGAAAACATCGGAGCTTCGTCAAAATACTATTACTACGACGGAATACTCAACAACATCATAAGAGAGAGTACGACAACAGACGACGAGGTAATAGACTATAACACTGATTTCTCCGCTATAGCATATCTCACGATAACCTATCCGAGCGGATATACTCTCGACCATTTCGCTCGCTACGATCCCACTTCTCACAGCCGTTCTATAAGCTACGTTGTGACAAAGGCTCTTGCTGACGTAAGCTCTGTGAAAACAAGCTATTACAGATTCAAGATAGACGACGTATACAGACCGTATTCATCCTCGCAGGTAGAAGCACTTTACAAGCTCAGAGCAAGCATGAACTGATCCTAACCAAAAATAAAACGTTTACGAGGTAACAGTATGATACATTCTGATTGGCATATTCACAGTGAGTTTTCATATGACGCCGCCCTTCCGCTCAAAACCTTGATACAGAGAGCACGCGAGCAGGGACTGCGCCGCTTCGGTGTTACAGACCACGCAAACTACAATGACGAAAAATTTCTCGGAGATCTGCGCGCCTCCGCAAAGAACGTAAAGCTCATGCAGGCGGAATGCCCGGAGATGATACTCGGAGTTGAGCTCACACCGATAGCAAAGCCCGAATTTGAATACATTGCAAAAACCGGAACACGCGAGGGCTATATTCCAACTATAATAGATAAGCCGTACGATATAGAGCTTGCCGCTTCAAAGGAAGAACTCAAGGCGCTTGGCGTAAGATATGCTATAGGCGCTTCCCACTGGAGAGTGGACGTTGCCGACAGAAAGAATGCTGACAACAGCCTCGAAAACCTTATAAACGAATGGTACCGTCAACAGATGTGGCTCGCTTGCGATGAGAGAGTAACAGTACTCGGACACCCGTGGTATCACGGCGGCGGAATATGGTATGAGGATTTTTCTGTTATCCCCCATTCGATGAATATGGACATTGCCGCGGCTCTCAAGGAAAACGGCAAGTACGTAGAATGTAACGTAGGTGTGATCTGCTCGGCAAAGACGAGCGAAAAATTCCGCAATCAGTACGCAGAATTCCTCCGCGAGCTCTTTGAAATGGGAATACCCGTGACCTACGGCTCCGACTGTCACGGAAAGCCGGAGGGCGAGTATCCCGACAGACGCGGAACGATAGAAAAATATCTTGCAAAGGTCGGATTTACAGACGGAGATATCTCCGAAATTGCCGAGGATAAGCTTTGGTAAAAGATAATACAAAGAGCGGGAAGCTTCAGATGAAGTGTTCCTGCTCTTTTTGCTTTTCTTCTCTTTTCATCAAAAAAGCTCAAAAGTATTGACAAACAACCGTTTTTGATATATAATATATATGTTATACTATATTAAATTGCACTGTAAAGGAGTACTGCAATGGAAAACACCAAATGGGTAGCAGCCTGGGGCTGTGCCGAAACCTACACCACACAGAACGTTTCAAACATCATAGAAAACACCACGTTCAGATACGTTGTATATTCCCCTCTTGCCGGAAGCAAGATCAGACTTTACTTTTCAAACAGACTCGGCCATGACGACGCAAAGATAGACAAGGTATGCGTTGCCCCCTACGTCGGAGGCGGAAAGGTGGACGCTTCAAAATCGGTATACGTTACCTTTGGCGGAAAGCAGGAATGCTTTATGAAGAAGGGTGAAAGCGTGGTCAGCGATGAAATAGATTTTGATACGGATTGCGGAAAGAGCTTTGCAATAAGCCTTTATATCAAGGATCAGACAGAGCTTTGGTGCGGACACTGGAACAGCGGTCATTTCATAAAGAAATTCTACGGTGTCGGTGACTATGCCGCAGAAACGGCAATAGACGTTGACGCTGTCGGTGAGGGCGGTCCTTACGTATTCCTCTACCAGGCCGACGTTCTCACAACAGAGGATTCCTCTGCGATAGTTGCCTTCGGTGACTCTATCACTGCTCAACCCTGGCCCGACTGGCTCGCTCACAGAATAGTTGAGTCGGGTATCAGAAACAGATCGGTAATAAGAAGAGGTATCGGCGGAAACAGAATACTCCGCGAATACAAGTGCCGTATGAAGCGTCATTACGGTGAGATAGGCGTCAAGCGTTTTGAACGTGACATAAGCGTTGCGGGTGCGGACAAGGTATTCCTCCTCCACGGTGTAAACGATATAATCCATCCGAACCCCGAAAGCCCGTACTGCCCAATGGAGCACTTTCCCTCATTCGAGGATATAGTAGCAGGATATAAGCACTATATAGATACCGCACATAAGAAGGGCATGAAGATATACATAGCTACCCTTCTCCCTATGCACAGAAAGGCAGCCGACCCCGCAAGAACCGAGGATATGCGCTGCAGAATGAACGAGTGGCTCAGAAACAACAAGGAGATCGACGGTCTTATAGACTTTGAGGCTGCTGTTTGGTGCGAAAGCAACCATAAGGTATTCGAGCCTGTATGCGACAGCGGTGACCACCTCCACCCGAGTGTAGAGGGTGCAAGAAGAATGGCGTACTGCATCCCCGAGGAATACTACAAATAATTTTCGAGCAGTAACACAAAAACGCAAAACTTAACCAACGAAAGTGAACTGATATATGGATCCACGCAAAACATCGGTAATAGTTATCGGTGCGGGACATGCGGGAGTGGAGGCAGCACTCGCTCCCGCCCGCCTCGGACTCGATACCGTGCTTTTCACTCTGTCGCTCGACGCGGTAGCCAATATGCCCTGCAATCCTTCTATAGGCGGAACGGCAAAAGGGCATATCGTATTTGAAATAGACGCGCTCGGCGGAGAAATGGGAAGAGCCGCCGACGAGGTGACGATACAAAGCCGTACTCTCAATCTCGGCAAGGGCGCCGCAGTACAGTCAAAGAGAGTGCAGGCAGATAGAATACTCTACCGTTCTGTAATGAAGAAAACTATAGAGCGTACAAAAAATCTACGTCTCATTCAGGACGAGGTCACCGAGATACTCACAGAGGAGACTAACGGCAAAAAAAGAATAAAGGGAATCCGCACGTCTCTCGGTGAGGTGTGGGAATGCGATGCCGTCATCGTTGCGACGGGAACCTATCTTGAAGGGCAGATATTCATCGGTGACACGGTGAAGGACAGCGGCCCTGACGGAATGCTCCCCGCAAAGGGACTCTCCGCTTCTCTTGCTGCAGAAGGAATACGCCTCCAGAGATTCAAAACGGGAACTCCCGCAAGAGTCAACAGAAGGTCTATAGACTTTTCAAAGCTTGAAGAACAAAAGGGCGAGGAATATATCACCCCCTATTCTGTCCTCACAGATGAAGAAAAGCTCAATTCAATAGATCAGCTCTCCTGCCATATAGTATACACAAACGCGGATACCCACCGTATAATAAAAGAAAACATTCACAGAAGCGCAATGTATTCGGGCAACATTCACGGAATAGGTCCGAGATACTGCCCGTCAATAGAGGACAAAATAGTCAGATTTGCGGATAAGGAAAGACATCAGCTCTTTGTCGAGCCTATGGGACTTGACACGGATGAAATGTACATCCAGGGCTTTTCCACCTCTCTCCCCGTAGACGTTCAGCATCTTATGCTGTCCTCTCTTTCGGGCTTTGAAAACGCTGAAATAATGAGATACGCCTATGCTATCGAATACGACTGCGCAGACCCCACCCAGCTCAAGCACACTCTTGAATTCAGAGACGTTGACGGTCTTTACGGCGCCGGTCAGTTCAACGGAACGAGCGGATACGAGGAAGCCGCCGCGCAAGGACTTATAGCCGGCATCAATGCCGCAATGAAGATACTCGGCAAAAACGAGGTCACCCTTCTTCGCTCGGACGGATATATAGGAACTCTTATAGACGACCTTGTAAGCAAGGGAACAAAGGAGCCTTACAGAATGATGACCTCGCGCTCGGAATTCAGGCTTCTCTTAAGGCAGGACAACGCCGACGTTCGCCTTACCAAAATAGGTTACGACTGCGGTCTTATAAGCGAAGAAAGATATAATGCTTTTCTCCAAAAGCAAGCTCTTGTTGAAGAAGAAAAACGCAGACTCTCTGAAACCGCTCTTGTGGGTAAGGAGGTAAATCCGTACCTTGAATCTATAGGAGAGCTGCCACTGTCAAGACAGAACAAGCTTGCAGACCTTCTCAGACGCCCCTCGCTCGATTACGACACTATCGCACCTATAGACAAGAACAGACCTATTCTGCCGAGGGCGGTGACCGTAACCGCGGCAAATGATATAAAGTATGAGGGATACATCAAAAAGCAGCTTGCCGAGGTAAAGAGACTCAAACGCACAGAGGATCTTCATATACCCGAAAGCATAGACTACAAGAGCATAAGCGGTCTGCGCCTTGAGGGAGCACAAAAGCTTGACAAATTCAGACCCTCTACTATCGGAGAAGCATCGAGAATAAGCGGAGTAAGTCCTGCGGATATATCCGTTCTTTTGATCTACCTCAAGCTGAAGGGAGATTCTTAATATGGACAGAAAAGAATTTTTCGACACGTGCAGCGAGGTGTTCAGAAAAAACGGGATCCCGCTTACAGGCGGAGACGAGGAGCTGGAAAAATACTATCGGCTTTCGGAAATACTCGTCGAGACAAATAAAAAAATGAACCTCACCGCAATAACCGATATGAACGGTATAATCGTGAAGCATATCGCCGACAGCCTCAAACTGCTTGAATATATATCTGAAAAGGATAAAAGCGTTGCCGATATAGGCTGCGGAGGAGGCTTTCCGCTTCTGCCGTGCGCCATATCCGCCTCCTACAAATTCCAAGGGCTTACTTTCACAGGATTTGACAGCACAAAAAAGAAGGTGGATCACGTGAACGCCTGCATAGATGCTCTCGGGCTTTCAAATGCAAGCGCGGTCTGCGGACGCGCCGAGGAGCTGGCAAGAATGAACGAATACAGGGAACGCTTTGACGTCGGAACGGCAAGGGCGGTATCAGAACAGTATATTCTCTCCGAGCTCTGTCTCCCCTTTGTAAAAAAAGGCGGAAGGATGATCGCGCTGAAGGGAGCCAAGGGCAAGGAGGAGCTTGCATGTGCCTCCTCACACATGAAACGTCTCGGTGCGGGCAACATATCTCTTGCTGAGTACGAGCTTCTCGGAGGAGACACCGGAGAATACAGATGCGTCATACTCTGCGATAAGACTAACGTTACCGAAAAAACATACCCCCGTCAGTACGCAAAGATACTTTCGGAGGCTAAGAAATAACGAGAAAATAAATCGCGTGCGTAAAGGCTCCTTCTCATAAGGAAGTTTGGATATTTCTTGTAGGGACCGGCATCCTCGACGGTCCTCATAAGGAAGTTTGATCTCTCCTTGTAGGGACCGGCGTCCTCGACGGTCCTCATAAGGAAGTTTGATCTCTCCTTGTAGGGACCGGCGTCCTCGACGGTCCGCAAAGGTATAAATGCAACGCAGTAAACAAATAATCACCGCCGACAGATAATCTGCCGGCGGTCGTTTTATTCCATAATCTAACCCTCTCCGTCGGCTTCGCCGCCACCTCTCCCAAAGGGAGAGGCTTTTCGTTAGCTCCATTATAATACAAATCGGCAGAGAAAACAAGTTCTTTGTCAAAATTCGCGTATCACGGACCGTCGAGGACGCCGGTCCCTACAATTTGTAAACATCCTTATGAGAACGAGCCTAAAGCACGCGCCTTTCTTATCTTAAGCGGTCACCCCATTATGAGTGTGATAGCTCCGCTCACTGCCATAAATGCGTATACGCATCTTTTTATAACCGCGGGGCGGAGACGGGTGTACACCTTCCTTCCGAAGAAATTGCCCAAAAGCATACCGGCGAGAGCGGGAATAAACATTATAAACACCTCTTCGGTGAAGAGTCCTTTGCTCGCTCTCACCGAGGTGGATATTATATTCGACAGCGCAAAGAAAGCCTGTATCGTACCGAGATAATCGTCCGTGCTCTCACTGTTGGTGCTCATAAAGTAGAGGACCATCGGAGGACCTCCCATAGCGAAAAGTCCCGACATGGTTCCCGACACCGCACCTGCTCCGAGCGCGCTTGGGATAGTAGGCTTCAGCTTTATCCTCTTGCTGAACGCAAAGAAGTATACGCTCAGTACTATGAGTGCGCCTCCGAGTATCCTTTTAAGAAGAGAGGTATCGGCCGACGCTACAAAGCTTGTAGCAAGGTAGTTAAGCAAAGTATAGGTAATAAGGGGGATAGGAAGCTGGGAAAACTTTATATGCTTTCGCATGCTGAAGGCAACGTACGCCGCCGAAAAAAGAGATATAAGCCCGGAAAGGGTATTCGCGGCACCGTAGCTTATGAGATGAGGAAATACCATCATTACTATAATACCGTAACCAAATCCGCTCACCCTCTGAGTGAAGGCGCCGGTAAGAGATATAAGAGCGCAGAGCACTGCGGGAATAATATATTGCATAAAAGCTCTCCAAAAATAAATATACGCAATTATTATATCATATATAAGAAGAAATTTCAAGAGAAATCGCAGAAAAAGTAAACTTTGACCATCGGCTATTGACAAAGCCATGCCTTTGTGATAAAATGATAGTGTACACGAAAACGAAAGAGAGTGGCTTTTATGAATACAAACGGAAAAGAGATAGAAAGAAAATATCTTATCAAATATCCCGACCTTGAACTTCTCACAAAGAAGAGCTTTTCGGTGAAAGAGATCGTACAGACCTATCTTTCCTCCGAAAAAGGTATAGACAGAAGGGTAAGAAGCTCACGGGAGAATGGCACCGTAACGTACACGTTTACAGAGAAAAGAAAGATAACCGACCTCACACGCTTTGAGGACGAAAGAGAAATATCGCGAGAAGAATACGAGGCTCTGCTTACTACGGCAGACGGGGATTTCGATCCCATATATAAAACGCGATACTGCATAGAGTCGGGAGAACGTGTAGCCGAGGTGGACGTATATAAGGACGTATCGGATTTTGCGATATGCGAGGTCGAGCTTTGTGACGAAAACGAAAGCGTCACTCTCCCCGACTGCATAACTCTTATCCGTGAGGTCAGCGGCGAGAAGAAATACACCAACAGATATATGGCGAAAAGGAACAAATAAAAAGGAGGTTGTCGTTCATGGCAAGGATAAGGATACAGAAAAAAACGAAAAGAATAATTCTCTTCTCTTTCCTTGCGCTTGTGCTTACCGCCCTTTTGATATTTTTATACTACCTTTCCGCAGGATATATGATGTACCGAAGAGTTATCGAGAGCAGGGATATATTTTCCGAGATAGACGAAATACGCTCGAAAGGAACATATATAAAAGCGGACGAGCTTCCGCGGCTCTATCTTGACGGTGTCGTAGTGGTCGAAGACAAGAACTTTTACTCCCATCACGGCCTTGACTATATCGCTATAGCAAAGGCGGTCGGGCACAATCTGTCTACCCTGTCTCTCTCATACGGAGGAAGCACGATAACACAACAGCTCGCAAAGAATCTGTTCTTTACAAACGAAAAAAAGATAGAGCGTAAGGCGGCAGAGGTTTTTATGGTAAAACTGCTTGAGGACAATTACACCAAGGAGGAGATCCTCGAGCTCTACGTGAACGTTATAGACTTCGGAGAAGGATACACGGGAGTTCTTGAGGCGTCCTTCGGCTACTACGGGAAGCATCCTCAGACGCTCACGAACGAGGAGTGCGCCATGCTTATAGGAATACCGAACGCCCCTCTGTGCTATTCCCCCGCGATCGACCCTGTTGCCGCTGAGGAGAAAAAGGACTTTATCATAGAGAGACTGAAAAAATATGAAATATGGGTGGATGACACCGATTGATGAGGCAGGTCTTTTAAGACCTCGCCTCTTTTTTTAAACCAAGCTTAAAAAATTAATAAAAACCTATTGACAACCCGGCTGACTTATGGTATAATACAAACAGAACAGATAGTACAGTTAATACAGATTTTTAAATACAGTAATACAGAAAGGAGTGAGAGAATGCATTTTGAATTTTCGGGTACACAGGAGCTTTATATTGAAATAGCCGAAAAATATAAGGGCTATATAGAAAAGGGCGTAATTCATAGCGGTGAAAAGCTCCCCTCGGTGCGTCAGGCAGCCCTTGAGCTTGGAGTAAATCCGAATACTGTTGCGCGTGCATATTCTCTTCTTGAGAGGGACGGCTATATAAAGAGCTTTCCAAAGAAGGGAGTGTACGTAAGCTACGCTTCCCCGTCAGACGAAAAGCCGGACACGGATATTCCCGATCTGCGCGATGAAATAAGAAAGCTACTCTCGTACGGAATATCAAAGGAGGCTCTTCTTTCACAGATAGAGGAGATCTATTCTGAAAACGATAACAGGAAGTCGGAGGAGGGGGAAAAATGAAGAACTTTTCAAAATATCTTTCATATAGAATAAAGGCTTCCCTCCCGAGAGTTTTTATCATGTCTCTTATGGGAACGGTTCCTACGGTGGTTTACTATATCGGTGAATCTGCCGCGTGGCGTCGTTTTGGCAGCTATTCTGCCGATCTGTCTTTCTTAACGTATCTGATATACGCACTTGCATATATTATTCCCGTGCTTGAAAACGCACCCCAAAAAAGCACAAGACAGCTTGATATGATCTTCTCTCTCCCCGTATCGAGAAGAGCTATAGGTATTGCTCACTACGTGTCGGGAACGTTACAGCTCATAATCTCCTCCGTGGTAATGATCGTTTCAACGGTGATCGTACATCTGATCTTCTTCAGAGGATTAAACGTGATATATTTGGTGCTCTACTACTTTTTCATACTTATGGTCGGGCTTATCATCTATTCTGTGATCTCTTTCCTCTTTGTCAAGGGGAACAGCCTGACGGACGGCATACTGACTGCCATCTTCTTCCCATGTGCTGTAGACAGTATCTTCACTGTTATTGCAAATCTGATAAATAAAAGTACGATATTACCGCTGGCGATAAGAAACATTATGCCTTGGTTCAATCCTGCTTCCTTTACCGATATAGGAAGCGTAGGTAAACGTATTGCTTCTTACTGCCCAAACTTTTTCTACAGCTATGATCATTCAAACGCACTCTCGCAAATATTCAGCCCACAGAACATAGCAACCGTTGTTTTCTGCTCTGTTGCAGCAATACTGGCGGCTATCGGATTTATAAATCATTTTAAAAAGTACCGTGCGGAGCAGGCGGGAGATATATCCGATTCTATATTCTCTTACAGATTCTTTATCCCCGTAATAACCGTATGCCATATGTTTGACGGGTCTTCGTTATTTGACGGCATATTTACAGGAGCAAGGATCACAGGCGACCTGTTCATCCTTCTGCTCATGCTGATAGGCTATTTCACGTACAGAAGGTCCTTCCGTATAAAGGCTGAGGATATAGCTCTCGTTCTTATTTCACTCGGACTTGTTTTTATCGCATGAAAGGAGAAGAAATATGAATATACTTAAAAAGAACAAAAGAGCGATCAGAACGGTTGCGGTAACTCTTATTCTCATTATAATGGTATTTCTGCTCCGCGACGTCATAGTCCCTTCCCTTGCGGTAAAGGCTCTGCCCTACCTTACAATAGAACAAAAATATACGTTTTATGACCGTATAGTGGAAGAAGTACCCGGCTTCAAGTATGACTTTCTTGATTTTATGATCGCCAACTCTGTAGAAAGTCCTGCGGATATAACTCAGATCTATGAAAATGGTCAGATATCAAATCGACTCTACCATGCATCAGATTCAACTTATATGAAATATATGTCCTTGATACAAGTAAGACCGCAATATATAAAAGAGCTTAACGATAAGTACTTTTACGTTGTACTAAAGTCGGTAAGAAGCGACAACTACTTCTGGCATAATTACGCATTCTATAAGAGATCTGACGAAGGCAACGAGGCTTACAGCTATACCGGAGTATTTCTATGCGTTCCTCCCGTATTTAAGCACAGCCATGAGGCTCGGGAGCGAATAGATGAGCTTTATTCCAAAAACATAAGCACCGTGTGGCGCGAAAGGTCTGATCTCTGGTATCAGTATGTGCTGGGTTATGACGGTAATCATATATTCGGTGCGCCGTATACCGCCGTGCAGATCGACACCAACGACCCCGACCGCCCATTTACACAGTACCATCTTCTGAAGGACTGCATACTCATAATGGACGTAGCACCCGACGGAAGAATGCTCGGATACGAGCTGATAGAGGACGAGGAGTTCTTTCCCGAATGCTATGATGATCTGAAGGAGATCATAGCGGAAATACGTCAGAAACCGCTTAAGGACAGATAAGGAGGATACACTATGCCAAGCTTAATAACCATAAAAAACATGTCACACTCTCTCGGAGGCAAGATAGTTCTCGAGAATATAAATATCGCACTTGAGGAGGCGACCGTAACAGGCCTCGTCGGTATAAACGGTGCTGGAAAGACAACTCTCATGCGTCTGATATCCGGAGTGTACGTTCCGGACGCGGGCGAAATACGCTTCGGGGAAGATCCTGTAGACCTACCGAGCGTAAAGGAACAGATATTCTTCCTCCCCGACGACCCGTACTATAACCACAGAACAACGGGAAACGAGCTTTTCTCAATGTATAAGCAGTTCTACCCTTCTGCAGACAGAAAGGTATTTGACGACACTCTCGAGCTGTTCGGTCTTTCTCCGAAGGAGAGGCTGAGATCATTTTCGAAAGGAATGAGGCGCCAGATGTTCGTTGCTATCGCTCTTGCGATAAAGCCTAAGCTCCTGCTTCTTGACGAGTCGTTCGACGGACTTGACCCGAAGGCAAGACTCAGCTTCAAGAAGGCTGTAAACGTATTCGTCGAGGAAAACGACACTACCGTTCTTATCGCGAGCCACTCTCTGCGCGAGCTTGAGGATTTTTGCGACAGCTATATCATGATAGATAACAGGACGGTAAGCTCGTCGGGAGATATTACCGATGACGTGAGCAAGTACTGCAAGTACCAGCTTGCCTTCTCCGAGCCGATAGGTGAAGAAGCCTTCGAAAATATGCCGGCAGTATCCTTGTCGCTCAACGGAAAGTTCGTAACGGTAATACTCGAGGCAGATGAAAAGGAGGCAGAGGAAATGCTCCTCACACTCTCTCCCGTCATAATGGATAAGATGACTATGGACTTTGAGGAGATGTTCATATGTGAAGCAGAAAAGAAAGGCAAGGAGAAAAAATGAAGCACTTTAACAAATATATGCTCTACAGACTGAAAAGCAGTGCTATTCGTACCCTCATATTGACTCTCATAGCTTCTGTTTTCGTCTTCGTTCTGTGCATAGAGAATATAACGGTACTGCGATATGAAAACGGCCGTTATTTTCAGAATTCCTCAACCGACTCCGCAGGAGTAGTGATGCTCGCGCTTTCTGTCCTGCTTCCCATCCTCGAGACCTACTCTCTTAAAGACGGCAAAACGCTTGACGTGGTATTTTCCCTCCCAATAAAGAGGAGATCTATTGCCGCGGCACATTACCTGTCCGGAATTATACAGCTGATATTCATCAGCCTTGCAGCGTTTCTGACCGCTAATTTCACTACTCTCATCGCAGGAAGAAACGGATATTTTGCAACCGTACATATGATCCCCATGTTCTTTGTCACCCTTCTCTTCTCTCTGTGTATCTATTCATTCGTTATATTTATCTTCGGAAAAGCTAACACACTCGGAGACGGGATAGTCTTTGTGGCAGGCTTTTACGGAGCGGTGTACTTTATACTTGAAAAAGCATCGTCTCTTTTTGAAACCCGGATATTCATTTCCTACTTTTCGAGAAAGATATTACACACTGACGTCATAGTGGAGTCTTTCAGCAGGATAGTCGAAAGGCTTGCAGAAATACTCGGATTTTTCGACGGAAAGGTAGATGAATACATCTTTGATGACTATTACAAAAGCACGACAACTCTTGAATTTTTTAATGACAGAGAGCTTCTCACGACTCTTATCATCTGGCTCGTTATCGGAATTCTCTGCACGGTCGGATATGTTTTCACGGTGTCTCGCTACCGCGCGGAAAAGGCGGGGGATATTTCAGACTCTGTATTCGGATACAGATTTATAATTCCCGCATTCGGCTTCTCGCTTATGGTCGGAAGTATAGACAGCTCCGCATTGACAAACATACTTATTCTCATGGCGATGCTGATAGGTTACATCATATACCGCCGTTCCTTCAAGATAAAGCTTGAGGACCTGTTCACTATCGCCGCGGCATTGGTATTTCAGTTTCTGTGAGAGGTGAAGGTATGAGATCTTATTATTTGCAAAAAAGAAATGCTCCGCTGACGCGGAAGAACAGGAGGACGATATGAAAAAAGCTCATATACTAAAAAAACTCCATCCGTCTTTACGAAGTATAATTGCTACCTCTGTTATCATAGCTATGATATTTTTCACCCATTTAGTGATTTTGCCTTGGCTTGACGTCACCGCAAAAAGCCACGTCAAAACACCGGACGAAATGCTTGATATCTATTATAAAAACTTGTCTAACGTATACAGACACTATAACTACAGTCAGCGAAGCATGTTGAATGATATAGCAGATCTCTCGTGCGATAGTATTGAAGAGATAACCGAGGTGCAGTCAAAGGAATATATGTCAGAGGTGAACTTTATAGGTTCGCGAAAAAGCTCTTACTACGTACTGCGTACGTTTTATCGTGAAAATACACAAATAGAATACATCAAAAAGCTCAGCGACTCACTCTGCACGATAGTGTTAAGGAGTGTGAACGCTGACGGCAAAAACGTGTATTACGCGCTTTTCTTCAAGGTCGCAACTCCCTCGTCAAATATAACTTTCGAAAACTTTTTGCAGTACACCGGTGTCATGCTCTGTGTGAATCCTTCTCTTGTATCAAGTATTGATGTAGCAAAAGTATATTCGCACAATATGAACAAATACAGTCATTTCGAACTGTATCCGAAGGCCTTCAAATGTGAATATCCGTTTGTCGAATTTGATATAAGCAATGTCACTATGAATGTCACTATGAAAGATCTACATGAAGAAAACAGATACGTATACGGGCACGAATATCACCTTGTCAGCGGCGGAATAGTGGAGTTCACCGCAGATAAGCGTATGAAATTGGAAGACATCCGTTATTATAGCGACAATGAATTTGCAGCTTTACTCGAACAAACAGATGTCAGCGAATTTATAGAAGAACTCCGTGCACTTTCGGACAAAAAGGAGTAACTATGGAAAGCAAAAAAGAAGGCGTAGCAGCAAATAAAAAAAGACTCACCCAAAGCAGGCTCGTTACCCTCCTCGGGATATTTCTCGTGCTTGTTTTACTCGCGTACGTTGTTTTTACCGTTATTGCTAACACCAAGATAGGAGAGCCCAAGCACGAGATAATTCCCGTGTATTCTGTAGAGAAGGATGCTTACTACTTTATACTGAACGGCGAGATAATTCCCGGCAGAGTAAATACTGCAGGCAGAAAAAGCTCTATGGGGATATCAAGCCCGGATAACTACCACCTGTACTTTCGAAGATCGTATGATGACAAAAACGGAGAAAATGTGTTTGACAGCTACGTGGTGACACCGAAGGGGATAAAAGAATTTGACCATCGGGGCATGTTCAGCACGCATATTGACTCAAATCAGCGAATGTGGTTCATATCCTATGACGGTCTTGTTCTCCTCTCACGTGACAGAACCAAGGTGGAAAAGACAATAGAGCTTACTATGTCAAAAAGATATATTTATAAGGACTACCTTGTATACGCCACCGAAAACAAAAAGTCCGGCTCTATGAACGCAGACTCCTACAACGTGCACGTGTTCAATTTCATCACCGAAGAGACTGTTACGCTTACACAAAACAGTGTCAAGGCTTTTGACATACATGACGGATTTACCTCATTTGACGAAGGGATCATAACATATTTTGATGCTCAGATAAATTCCACCGTCTACTATACCCCGGAAAGCGGAAAGAAGGCTGTCATTCCCGCAAATAACCTCTCTGTAGGATGCGTCTCGGTAAACGGAAAATACACTGCGGTAAACACCTGGGACAACAAGCACTACAAGCTTTACGTGCATGACGGCGAAAACGTCTCACTCTTTTGCGAAGGCGTAAGAGCGTTTGCAATAAACGATACGGGAGATGCAATATACGGAAGAAGAGGATCGGACGATGCTATAGTAAAGGTTGAAGCGGGAGGAAATACCACCGTTATATTTGAAGGAACATCATCTGTAATTTTCTCGGATAATATGAGCGATATGCTGATCATATCAAACGGTGAGGCATATATATATCACGGTGAGGGGACTGCAAAAAAGATAGGAAGCGTCCCAAAAGAGGAGCACAACGCATGCTCAAGCCTCACCGAAAACGAAACCACTCTCAAGGGACACCTCTTCGCGTATAACGACGTTCTCTTTCATATAAACGATAATTACGAGCTCGTATGCCTGTCCGAAAATGCGTATATATACAACACCGCAAAGACGATAGATCACGGTGACTACAAGTACTGGTATCCGGATGACTATTGCTTCTACCTTGATAAGAACGAGAGAAAAATATATCGCTACTCCACGGACGGCGGCGGCAGTGCCAAGCCTTACCTGAAGCTTGATACAGATGAACGCATCCCGTCAATATATATCTGCGACAACGAAACGTCAATTTACGTTAAGGATTCTGACGGTAAGCTTTATTACTCTGACAAAAACTCCTCTTACATGATAGACGAGGATGTGACCGACGTAAAATTCGGATACAACACGGTAATATACGCAAAGTATAACGCAGACAATTCCGAAAACGACTACTACCACTCGAGCAAAGGAAGCAAGGGCGTCCTTCTGCTTGAAGGCGAAAACGCCGAAAAAATACAGATATACGACGGCTGCTTCTATCTCTACACCTTTGACGGACTGACAGACGATAGCCAAAGACACATATACGATATCTACGGCGGAAGCTCGCCAAAAGACTTCAAGTGTATAATTAAAAACGTTATACCCGGATAAAAAATCACCGACAGGGCATATTCCTGTCGGTGTTCTTATATCAAAGAAGATCCTTTACAGCTTCCTCAAGCTTTTCGTAATCATCAACGCAAATGAAATTGAAATCAGAGCTGTATACCGATTCATCATTTCCGCCCATTCCGTAGTCATCACCCACAAATACCACCTCATCATGTGAAAGGCCGTTTTCCTTGCAGTAGAGGTCGAGTGCGTAATACTTGTTATAGGGCTTGGGTGCCATATCAAAGGATGATGAACCGCCTACAAACACCACGTATTCGTCAAAATTCTCGCACACCTCAGCGTATATCTTTCTGCGCTTTGAACGGTCGGGATCGTATGCGAGCTTGTCCTCCTGGAGCGCCTTTGTTCCGAGGATCGCAAAGGTAACGCATCCCGAGGGGTGAAATTCAACGCTTTCTCCTCTGAATTCTGTCATACCGTACTTTTCTCTGAGTGCCCATACTCTCTTCGAAACAGAGTCTCTGTCACAAGGGAGAACGGCGTCGCGTACGACGTTAAGCGATCTTGTCTCAGCATCATATTTTGCATACTGGAGTCCGTAGTTTCCTATTATATCTATCGGATATCCGTCCATCTGATTGAATATTCTCGCACACTGCCCTGCCCCTACCATAAGAAGCTTGTATTTCTCTCCGAGTCTGTCAAGCACGCTTCTGTTCTTGTCTCCGAGCTTTGTCTTGTGCTGTGTAAGAGTTCCGTCAAGGTCAAATGCCACAAGCTTTATCATATTATTTGCTCCTTTGATCATATGTTATTTTACCGATATATTATAGCATAAAAACGCTCAAATGTCAATAGGCACCCCCATAAAACGAGACGGTTACCCTGTGAATTGTCTGTTTTTCTTAACATATCAAAAAACTATTACTTTTTTGGTATAATATTTATAGATACTACATACGGAGGTTTTTTATGAAAAGATACCTTGCACTTTTTATGGCTCTGATGCTCGTATGCCTTCTCCTCCCATCATGCGGAGGGAACCGAAAAGATAACGATCTTTACGCGTTTGACGGCTGGTGGTGCCGCCCTGACGGATATAAAAGCGATGAGGTCAGCGCGCTTGCCGATATATTCATGATAAACGCAGCCGAGGGTTCGCTCACGTGCTACAGCAAATACGGCATTGCAAGTGAAAAATACATCTGCTCCGCAAGCGGAAATATTATCACCGTAGATATCTCTGCGATAGGATACGTTCAGTTTATGCTTTCGGGTGACAGTCTTACAGACGTAAGCGGTGAGAAGGTAAAATACGTAAAGGGCTCTCCCGTCGAAGCGCCCGACCTCAGCGCATTTGTCGGAAAGTGGTACAGAAACGGCGACGCAAACGATAACTTCTACGTGCTGAGCGAGAACGCATACGAATACCGCGCAGGCAATATGCAGAATAAAGTCCTCCACACAGGCTCCTGGGCAAACAGTGAGTCGGTAAGATATACCGAAAACGGCATGGGCTATAATGAAATACTCATCACCGTATCCAACAGATATCCAAGCGACACCTACAGAGCGGAATACGAATACGCCCTTCTCTGCGGCGGTATTGTCATGTACGACAATATAAGGTCCGAATATTATATAAGAGAAAGCGACCTCGAAACCGAGGCGGGCATCGATGCAAAAAACACAATGTCTCTTATATCAGAGGAATGGGTCGGCGAGGGCGAGCATGCACAGTATCTCCGCTTCAACTACTATTCATCCGAAATAGAGCTTGTCAAAACCGTTCTTGCCGAGAACGGAAGCGTGACAGAAGAAACAGAGATAATAGGCAAATGGAAGCTGGACAACCTGACGCTGAATATAGAATATAACGATAAAAGTAAGGAAAGCATCGCTTTTGGTGATGACAGCATCACTCTCAATAAGCTTGCTCTGTCATTTACAAGGGACGAGCAGTAACATAAACGGCAACGTTAACAATTTGTTAGTTTTTTTTGCGCAGAGGGTTAACAAATATATGCTATAATAATATCGTAAAATTGGAAATAAGACTAAGGAGGCACATATGAGAAAATTTTTATCCGCAGTTTTAATTACAGTGATGCTTCTTTCTGCCGTTTCCTGCGCGGAAGGCGGAATTAAGTTCGGCAAGGAAAAAGGAACGTCCGCAGAGCATGACGTAATAACCGTACCGGATGCCAACGCCGAGGCTAAGAAGACCATCAAGCTCACCTTTTGTCAAAACATAAGCCGTTTGCCATTCGACAAAAGTGTGCCCGAGGGATGGTACGTTACCGACCCCGGAACGAAAGATTTTCTCGACGCATACAAGAACGATCCGCTTTATTACACGGTTCCGGAGGAGCACAGACACAGTGGATACAAGGGCTTCTTCTATCTGCTTATAGATGATCACGACGTCCTTTCAAACGTCGTAAGCTCAACGAAAAAGTATACCGTTAACGACGTGTACAACTCCGACGTTCTCGATAACTACTTCATAATTGCAATCGAGAGATACTCTTCCGAAGCTATGATGAATTTCACCTTTTATACGGTTGAATTTGACCGCGATACAAAGGTTCTCACGATAACACAGGATATCGAGTGGCATAACGATTATTCCAACGGAACCGGCTACGTTTCAACTGCGCTTGATCTTGTTCCCGTTGAAAGGTCTGTTCTCGGCGGTGTTCCGCTTTCCGAGGTGACCACGGTATACAAGCAGGCTCCGAGGTCGTTTGGAAGCTGATACGTTTTTATGCGCGCTCACTCCGATACAATATAGCGAAAGCTCTATAAAAAACAAAAAGCAACCGGACGCAGCAGCGTCCGGTTGCTTTTTGCACCCACCTCGGCGGAGGCGGGGCGCACTACTCACACCACTCTTCTGCGTTTTCTGAGGAGTGTGACGGGCAGGGCAACAGATATGATCGCAGCGACCGTGAGCGCGGGAACCGTGTAGGAAGACGCGTCGCCGGTATGCGGGGGAGCGTAATATTCAATGCGCTCTGAAGGAATTATGTTGTCTTGTAAATAATCGAACAATGTTCCTCCCGAAATTCTAAGACCTTTTTCGGTATTCTCTATTGTTATTGTCATTCTATAGTATTCAGATCTAACAAGTACAACAAAATTCGCAATATTATTTGAAAATGACTCAAATTGTTTTACACCCAATTCTTCAGATGATAGTATTTGTGCACCGGGATAGTAGCGTAAAACATTGTATTCTTTATCCCAACGAATCAATTCGATTCCGGATAATTCTTTGCCCTGTCGTCCCCAAGAAAGCATTAGTCTTTGGGTTGCTTCAGGTGTATAGTATTCTTCCATGTAATCGACCCATTGTTTTAGCGTATTGAAATTCAGTTCGTTATTAAAAAACCAATAGTCCCTTGGAGTGTCATATGTCTCTCCCGAAGAAGAGGACAGAAATGTTTTACGTGTATCATCTACATTCATTCCGTTTGGTAAAGGACCTTCATTTATTAAAAATGATCCCATCTGTATTTTGATATATCTTATAAATGCGTCATTTACAAAATCTTCAATATTGGTTAGTTTTGATGATTCAGAGGCATTTACCATGAAAACAAATGAAGGCAAAAGCAAGGCGACTATAATAACAATAGTTGTTACTTTGAAAATATAGCTTTTCATAAAGGATCCTCCTAAAAAACACTAATTAATAATTACGAATTATAATACGAGTAGTGAAATAATACTGTTTCCGCGTTGTATAAATCATTAAAAGTAATTGCACGTATTCCAAAATAATTGTCATTGTAATTGCAATCATTTATTATTACTTTATCTGTTTTTATATCATATCCCATTATACATATGTAATGTTTCCCAAACGTTTGATTATTAGGATTATATGCATATGAATCCGGGTAATAAGATAACTTACGTGATTCAACTTTTGCAATCAGCGGGTATCCTTTATTTATCGATCCTATTATTCTTGACGATATTACGGAGGTTGTTTTAAAGTACTGATCCGAATAGTCAGTATTAAGTATATTTTTTAATGCGTTTTTTATTGCGGTATAACTTGCACTACTGCCCGCAGAAACATTCATATGATCTTCTCCCGCAAGTGTATATAGTTGCTCGCACAAATTGTTACCCAAAGTATTGGCTTTAGACGAGTTTACACCATATATTACTTGAAGTGTAGATGCAACTCCGCAATAATAGTCTGTGATTTGTTTTATACACGGTACGTCAATACCTATACGAGTAATATACCAACTTTGGTTTGTATTTGTGTTTGTAACAAATACCGAGTTGTTTGCAGATGAATATAGCAAATTATAAGACGTAAAGGATGCATTTACAAAATGACATTCATCATTCTTAAAATATATATACCATTTTTGAGTAGCAACAGCTGTGTATGAATGTAGTTGCAATGTTCTGTCGTTTGTCATACTTAATGTGTTTGATAGTGTATTTTTGTTTGGTAATAGATATTCATTATCGTATGGCAAATCCGAACTGTCAAAGGTAACATTATATTGATTTGTAGATAATATTGCTGATATTTTATAAGCATACGAACCAACATCGGTAATTGTAAACGCCTGTGAAGAATCATGCCAATCCGTTTCCCAACCACTGAGAGACAATGAATTTGAATCACTACCGACGCTCATTGTCAACAGCTTGGTGCTTGAATCGATCGTAGTCTGATACGGTCTTATAAGATACACCGCCCCCGAAGTAATATCGTAGTCA
>SVRJ01000022.1 GCA_015064885.1 Oscillospiraceae bacterium | reverse complement strand
AACTTAATGGGTGGCAGCTCGTATTTTATGGATTTCGGAGAAATGGAATCGCAAGAAGATGCCGCAATAGCAGAAGGAAAGCTGCTTTCCGCATTCGGTCAGCCTGAATACACGAGTGAAAATTATGAAAACTCTTTTAATTATATTATTCGTGCTACCGCAGATAACGGAGAAAGTGTCATATTGACCGTTTACGGTATGGGGGTTGTTCATATAGGTGCTGAACAACAGAATGATTTTGCCAAAAAGGCAGCAATTGCTCTTATAGAATATGTAAACTCTTTCTCTCCCGCAGATTATAATCGTACCGTTTATTATTTGGATTTTGATTTACAGATTGACATCCAGGTAAAGAATGGCAAGGCTACAATCACTCAAACCCAAATATCTGAAGACAAAGCCAACGAATTATTTGATAAGTTCTATCAGTAATTTGCTGATACCACTATGATACCGTTTTTTCGTAGACGACATAGATAAAGCGGAAAAAGGCAGTCAAATCCCCCGCAAAACCGCGCGGAAATACCTCAATTCACTCATTATAATGCTAATTTAAGCGAGTGGAAATAAGGAGCAAGCGGTTTGGAGGTTGTCAAAACCTCGCAAAATCTCTTAAAATCTCGCATTCTCTGCGTTTTTTGACGTATTAAATCGGCTTATAAAATCTTTTGATACGAGTTTGATACGAAACGCTTTCGGAAGAAGGGAACACCGCCTTTCTTCCGAAGGTTACTTAATTGATAATATGATTATTTAGCGGCCCGAAATATTTGTTTTGGGCTGTTTTTTCAAAATTCAATTCTCTCATTTTAATATTAACAAACTGTATAGATAAAGTTTGGGTGTTTAACTCAAAGGAAGAAGGAACTCTATAATGAATTATCACATCTGTAAAACCTGCGGGGGCACTTTGATAAATGAAAATAATGTGTGGCTGTGTAAATATTGCGGGAATACATATGAAGATCAAAATGTTAAGAAGGAAGAAGAAATGCTACATCACCTTCTTGATGAAATGAAGAGGGAGACGGTTGCCAATCTTCGTAGAAGTCTTTATGATGTTCTTAATTCGAAATACATTGACAGTGATCAGATATGCAACATATGTATGCGTATCAAAGAGATACTGCCCGAAGACTTTATGGCAAGGTTCTATTATACTGCAAACAGGGGTACTACTAAAGATATTTGTGTAGCAATAAGAGATATAGATGAGAAAGTCAATTCTGTATATATTGACGGTATCGTTTCGTACATTATAAAATCAATGCGTTCTGAATATGCACTTCCGCTTCAGAATCTTATTGAAAGAGCCTATAAGAATACGGATATGCATAAGTTTGAGGTGTTGTCAACAGCTATATCTGATGAAATGGTAAAAGTTAATTCAGGTATGTATGAAACTAGTGTGCCTAGGGATGTTTTTGTTGTATATTCAAGTAAGGATATGAAGCAAGTTGAAGAGCTTGTTGAATATCTTGAGGATAATAGTCTTGACTGTTTTGTAGCTGCACGAAACCTAAGACATGGACGCGGTGCTGTACAAAATTACGATGCAGCTATTCGTGAGGCCATGGATAATTGCAAATGGATAGTATTCGTTTCTTCGGTGAATTCAAGGAATATGGAATGTGATGCGCTTAAAGTAGAACTTAAGTATGCTAAAAATCATGATATACAAAACTCACCTCTTGAATACAGGCAAAATTACTTAAGCATTCCCGATAAGTATAAAAAGAAGCGTATCGAATACCGTCTCGACAATGAGAGCTCACAGCCGATTGCCGAAAAAATTTTGAAAGAATTTTTTTCAGGTCTTGAATATGCCCTATCACCGGAAGAGGTAGTAAATCGAATATACGAGATTGACGATGCCTCGGTTGTAGCTCCGATAGTAGCAAAAAAAGAAAATCCAATAAATACTATACATCCTATACGAGCTATTCCTCAAAAGAATAACAGACTTCGAGTGCTTACAGTTCTTTGTGTTGTTGTAGCTCTCTCTATTGGTATAATAGGAATTTTAATAAGTTCGCTTACAGAGAAGGCTGATATAACAGATGCGAGCGAGGTAATAACTCCGGATGTTTCAGAAGAGAATTCAGTAACATCAAATAATCAGACCATTATTAAAAGTATAGGTATAAGAACAATAACTTTTTCAGATAAATTTACTGCAGACTTTGTTCTTGCTTCGTGGGAAAGTGGCTCTGCCTCTGAAAGTTCTATTATTGCTCTTATGGACGAATACGGTGCCGAAGAGGGTGGAGGAAAACTCTATGTTATTACCCCCGGAGAATTTATCGAAGAAATTGAAAATTGGTGCTTTTCTTCTGAACGTAAAGTGGGAGACTGTGCGATTATTGAGAACGACTACGGATTTTCGTTGTGTTATATTTCTAGTATAAATTACAAAGAAGAAAACACATATTTCTCTTCTTCCATACAAACGGTAAAAAGCGGTGTTCTTCAAGTAGCTGTTTGTGCGGATTATGAGCCATATGAGTATATAGAAAATGGTGAGTTTAAAGGAATTGAGATTGATATAATGAAAGCTATAGCAACCGAGCTTGGGCTTACCATTGAGTTTGAAGATTATGAATTTTCAGATATGTATAATAGTCTTATACAAAGTGAGGTTGATTGCATAATCGGTATGCAAGAAACTGAAGAACGTAATAAATCTGCTGAGCCTTCTATAGGAATGTTTTCCGAGCCTGATTGGGAGTATATAGTATACACCAAGAAAGGATCCGGCGGACTTAGCTCAGCTATAAATGCAGCAATATCTAAACTTAAAAATAACGGAACAATTTCTCGAATTATTGATAATTACAAATAGTCTTTTCAGAGCAAATCTACGCAGCCCCACCACTCGGTGAGGCTGCTTTTTATTCGTTTGTTTTCTTTACGTATTCGTTATTTGACTAAAAAATATTAAAATTGTGCGGAACTATAATATAATATTGCACAAAAGCATTGACATATCGTATGTTGTATGATATAATTAGATAAAGTACAGCTTCAGGAGGCAGACTATGATCACTTCAAGGAAAAAATTACTGTTTACGATCTCAATGATATTGGTGTTGCTTCTCTTTGTATCCTGTAGGAATACCGAGCAGGATCCACCGGAGACGACGGAAGCCGTTGAGACTACGCCTGCGACCGTCCTCCCCGACGGGATAATTCTTGCGGGTCACGATCTTTCCACAATATGCACGGTAACCTATCCCGCATCAAGCAGTGAGCTTAAAGGCTCTGCGGAGGCTTTGGCGGCATATATAAATTCGGTAGTTCCGAATGCGGCGCTTACCGTTTCTGCAAGCGAGGCTGCTTCTACCGAATATCAGATACTCATATCCGCACCGGACAGTTCACTTGAGTCGCATTACAGTGTACAGCTTGACGGCAAGGTTATAAAGCTGTGCGGAATTTCGAAGGACACTGTTCTTGACGCGGTAAACTATTTTAAAGCGTTTTGCGTAAAGGACGGATATCTTGTAGTTGATGAGGAATTGTCCTTTTCATCCGGAGAGGGGCCCGACGTAATATCACAGTATCCTGAAAAGTACTACTATTATGAGGATATATACACTCCTTCTCTTGCGTACACCTTCAACCGTGCGCTCGTCGATCTTGAAAATTGCCGTATGTTTATTAACGGCGAGGACGTCACTGACAAGGCCGTATGGGAAAAGGGAGCTGTTACTCTTACCGGGCACACGGTCGAGGCGGGAGATCATACCGTTCTGCTTGCGCTTACGGATGACAGAGGTGACGTAGAGGTATTTGAAACCACGTTCTCATGCGGTGACGGTTCGGTAATGAACCTCTATGCCGGTGAGGTACACGCTCATACGTCGGATTCGGACGGTAAGGAGACGGTAAAGGAAGCGTACGCATATGCGAGAGACGTTGCAAAGCTTGACTTCTTTTCTGTAACAGACCACTCCGACTCGTTTAAGAACAGTGTATATCAGGAAAAGCATATTCCCAACGCGGATGAGTTCAACGATCCGGGCAATTTCGTTGCGCTTTACGGATACGAGCAGACCTACAACATCAGCACCGGGTATTACGGTCATCTTAATACGATCAACCGTTCATCACTCACCGGCCGCTCGCTTGCTCTGAAGTTCTTCTATAAGGAAATGGCGCGTAATGCCGACACGGTGGTAATGTTCAATCATCCCGGCTACACGTGGGGAAACTTTATGGAATATGATCTTTACAGTCCCGAGACAGACAAGGTGCTTAATCTCAGCGAGATCAAAAACGTATACGCCGCAAACTACGAGTATGCGCTTTCGCTGACTAAGGGATGGCACGTTTCTCCGGTATACAACGAGGATAACCACAGTGCTAACTGGGGTAATGCAAGTGAGCATTGCGGCTACGTGCTTGCTCCGGCTCTTACTCGTCAGAACGTAGTAGAGGCATTCAATAAAAACCGCACGTATACTACGTCCGACCGTACGCTCAAGATATATTACAAGATAAATGACGAATGGATGGGAAGCAGACTTGATAACCCGGACAATCTGCATTTCAACGTTCAGCTTTCAACAGAGAAGTCAAAGGGACTCGGTGTAATATCAATTATTGCCGAGGACGGTATCATAGTTTATCAGAAGGCAGTTGGTACGGCTAAAGAATATACGCTTGAGGTCGATCTTCCTCCGTATTACGATTATTATTATATCAAGGTCGAATCGGGCAGTATATGGGCATACACCGCTCCAATCTGGATAGAAAACCGCGAGCACATTACTGTCGACAGCATTTCCCAGGAGCTTGTTATCAACAATAACAGCACCGACGATTATCGCATATGCGCTAACGTGACCAATCATACAAACGAGGTTATGACAAACGTTACGGTTGATTTTTACCTTACCGCTGTGACGGGATTCCCAACGGCAAGGATAACACCGGCACGATCGGTAAAGGTAGGGGATATAGCCCCCGGTGCTACCGTGCAGGTGTATGCCGACGTAAGATATATTTATTCCGCGCCTCGCGTTTATGCAGATGTCAAGGCTACGCAGAACGGAAAGAATTACGGAGCAGTTAAATACATAGAGATCTCGTGCTTGTATTTTACCGAGATACATCCGTCCACGTCGGGAAGCTCCTTCGATGCATTTGAATTTATCGAGCTGTATAATAACAGCGACTCTCCCATAAACCTTTCCTCCTGTAGCATTCAGTACTATAAGAGTGCCGGAATAAAGGCAGATGCCCTTAAAAATAACACTTGGAAGCTGAAAGGAACCGTACAGCCTCACTCTGCTATAGTATTGTGGGTGGTTCCCGAAGGAAGCAAGCTTACAGTTGCCGATTTCAACAAGCACTTCGGAACGAATCTTGTTGAAGGCAAGGATATTGTAAAGGTCGTCGGGGCAAATATTCCGCATGCAAAGCCGGTCCAGCTCGAGCTTCTCTCGGGAACTACTACGATAGGCCGTGTATGGTATAACTGGGGCGGTGTATCAAACGTAAACAAGGATAGATCTATTATGTATAATTATCCTACCGACTACACCATGACCGCCAAGGTCGAAAAATCTAACGTCACTCCAACTCCGGGCGCTTTTGACGTTGCTCAAGTGCCGAGGACTGTCACACAGTAAAGCTTTTTGCACATTATTGATGCATCCCCGCCGATTTTTCGGCGGGGATGCTTTTTGGTGGGGCTTAAATTTGGTATGAAAAATAAATAAAATGATTTTGTTTGGGGCTTGAAAAATATAAAAGTATGTGCTATAATAGAGTACACGCGTTAATACGGCAGTAAAACGTACGTGGAAAAACAGATCGCGATATTTTATTGAGGAGAAAAGAATATGCCGCTTTTGATAGTAAGACAGGATATAACAAAGATGCGCGTGGATGCTATAGTAAACACGACCAACGAAGAAATGATGGGGTACAGCGGTGTGGATCTCGCTATACATACGGTGGCGGGAGAAGGTCTTGACGCAGAATGCGCGTCCCTCGCGCCTCTCGGACTCGGGCAGGCAAAGATAACGGGAGGATACGCTCTACCGTCAAAGTACGTGATACACACGTCGGGACCTGTCTGGAACGGGGGCTTGCTCGGTGAAAGCATAATTCTCAGATCATGCTATATCGAGTCTTTGAAGCTTGCGGTAAAATACAAGTGCCGCTCGGTGGCGTTTCCGCTTATCAGCTCGGGCGTTTACGGATATCCGAAGGATCAGGTGTTGAAGTTTGCTGTTCAGACCATAACCGAATTTTTATTTAAAAACGAGATGACTGTCTACATATGCGTGTACGACAAAGATTCTTATACTTTCAGCAAAAGGCTTTTCGACGATATAAAAGAGTTTATAGACGACGAATACGTTGATGAACACGGTGAGGATCATTACGCTAACTGCGACGGTAAAGTTGTGGAATTTTCGTCTGCAAGGGCTGTGAACTGTAACGAGGTGCCTATGATGGCATCCGAGGTGCCCGAATTTATAAAAGAAAAGTCGCTTAAGGACTATGTAAAGAGTATGGACAAGAGCTTCCGCGAAATGTTGTTCGACCTGATCGACAAAAGCGGAATGACAGACGTTGAATGCTACAAGAGGGCAAACGTTGACAAGCGCACGTTTTCGAAAATAAAGAGCAACAAGGATTACCGTCCTTCAAAGCAAACGGTCATCGCCTTTGCGATATCCCTGAAGCTTGATCTGGATACGGCGCAGGCCTTGCTCGCAACCGTTGGCTTCACACTCTCGCACAGCAGCGTTTTTGATAAGATAATTCTTTATTTTATTCTGAACAGGAATTACGATATATTTGAGATAAACGAGGCGCTATTTGAGTTTGACCAGCAGCTTCTCGGTTGCTGATCTAAAAGTCTCCCGTCAAGCGACCAAACCTCCCTTTGAATGTGCTATAATAAAGGCACAAAAAACAAAGGGAGGTTTTCTATTATGAAAAACAACGTTACAGAACTCGTATTTATACTTGATCGAAGCGGATCTATGTCGGGCTTTGAGGCAGACACCATCGGTGGCTTCAATTCAACGATAGAAAAACAGAAAAAGCAGGAGGGAAAGGTGTACGTTTCCACAGTGCTTTTTGACAATTACAGTGAGGTCCTTCACGACAGAGTTGATATCAATGAGATCAAGCCTATGACCGACAAGGACTATGATGTGCGCGGATGTACCGCCCTGCTTGATGCGATCGGCGGTGCTATCCGCCATATCGGAAACATTCATAAGTACGCACGCCCGGAGGACGTTCCTGAGCACACGATCTTCGTTATAACTACAGACGGCATGGAGAACGCAAGTCAGCACTATTCAAGTGAAGATATCAAGGCAAAGATCAAACGTCAGACAGAAAAGTACGGCTGGGAGTTTATTTTCCTTGCGGCAAATATTAACGCGGTTGAGACTGCGGAGAGCATCGGTATTCGCCGCGACCGTGCCGCCAATTACCGCCAGACCGAGAAGGGTGTAGAAAGAAGCTATTACGCTATGAGCGAAGCAATAACCAGTGTGAGATGCTGCTGCGCGGACAGTATGGACCTTGAAGAATACCTTAAGGAGGAGAATGAAAAGAAATAAAATAACAGTAGGATCCGAGTGATATAGATTCTGTTGTTCAAACAAAACGAGCTTTCTTTCGCAAACCAAATGCGGATCTCGGATCAGCTCGTTAAATCAAACGGAGGTGCCAAATGCAAGAAAGGATCAATAAAATAAAAGCGGTGATGATAGGACACGCCATAGGAGATGCGCTCGGAGTACCGGTGGAATTCAAAACGAGAAGAGAGCTTGACAGGTCTCCCGTAACCGGTATGAGAGGCTACGGCACGTATGACCTCCCTGCAGGATCGTGGTCAGATGATACGAGCATGTCTCTTGCGGCTCTTGACAGTCTCGGAAAGGGAATCGTTGATTGGAACGAAATAATGAGTAATTTTACAAGCTGGTGCTATGAGAATGAATATACTCCGACAGGCGAGACCTTTGACGTGGGTATAACGTGCAGTAAGGCTATCAGAAATTTTTCAGAGCTTCGTAAAGACGCACTCGAGTGTGGGCTTTCTGACGAATATTCCAACGGCAACGGTTCCTTGATGAGAATTCACCCCTTCGTATTGTACGCGCACTGCAAGCAGATGCCTTTTGATGAATGGGAGCAGCTCATATTTAAGGCTTCCTCTATGACGCACGCTCACGCACGGTCAAAATTGGGGTGCGTAATATATGCCTTTATATTGATGCACCTTTTAGACGATAGCGACGTTTCCGCAGTACGTACTGCGCTGCGATGTGCATACGGATATTATTATGATCACGCAGAATTTGAGCATTATAAGCGACTCTTTGACGAGAATTTTGATAAACTCGATATAAGAGAGATCCGAAGCACGGGATACGTTGTCGATACACTCGAGGCAGCCGTTTGGAGCCTTTTGACTACAGACAGCTATAAGGAATGCGTATTAAAAGCGGTAAATCTCGGTGAAGACGCAGACACGATCGCAGCTGTAGCGGGAGGGCTTGCAGGTGCTCTTTACGGATATGAAAATATTCCTCGGGAGTGGAAGGAAAAGCTTATAAGAGAAAAATTTATCGAAGGCATGTGCGAGAAGGCGGCAAACAGCCTCTGTTCTATGTGAAGTGCAATATACGGTAATACCGGAAAGTAATCTATCGTAAACGTACGGTTAATAAGCGTAATATGAGGCTTGCAAAGCGAAAGTTGGCCTGTTGCATTTAAATTTAAAATGTGGTATAATTATTACAACAGCAGCGGAAAGCATGCGCCGCTCTGTAGAAAAATGAGGTGACATATGCACATTAACGGTCTTGATGAAATAGATGATCAAATAGTAGCTCTTCTTGTTGAAAATGCGAGATTCACCTATTCCGAAATAGGAGAGAGGGTAGGTCTTTCGAGAGTTGCCGTAAAAAACAGAGTTTCCGCGCTTGAAGAAAAGGGCATAATAAAGGGTTATCATGCGGACGTGGATCCGCTCGAGGCACCAAAAATGATGACGTTTGTCGCCATGGTCAAAACAAAGGCGGACTCCTATGACTTTATTTCTAACGCACTTGAAAAAGAGCCGTGCGTCGTTACGCTTTGCAAGATGTCGGGAGACAATCTTCTTTATGCGATATGCGTAGCCGACAGTATGGCGCAGATGAGCAATTTTGCTTATAAGGTGCGCAATAAGTATGATGGGCTTTTAAGCTTTTCTGCTCAGATGGTGTGGGAGGTAAGGAAAGGGAACGTGCTGCCGAAATAAAGGAGCATGTAAATGAAAAAAGAAAAAATAACGAATGAGCTTATAGCATCGGCAGAGCAGAACGGACTCATACAAACTCTGTACGAGGCGTTCGGTGATAGCGTAAACGTGCGAATTCCACTTGGTAAAAGCACTCTCGATATGAGTGTGGATGAGGTCGGCTTTTCGGTAAGGGCAAGCAACTGCCTCAAGCGGACGGGTATTTTGCACGTGCGCGAGGCGGTAGACGCCATCGAGGAGGGAAGACTGCCGAATATACGCAACCTCGGAAGAAAAAGCTATATCGAGATAAAGACAAAGATTCTTGATCTCGGATACAGAAGACTCACCGAGCCTGAAAAACGCCGTTTCTTTTACGATATGTTTGAAATGAACGGATAACATTCGCATAAAATATCAATGCTTTTGATTATATGGAGGACTATTATGAACAATTTGAGAAGAAAAGAATTAAAACATCTGGCGGACAAAATGTTTGAAATGAACGATATTCAGGATAAATCAAATTTACAAAAATATTATAGTCGTTTGGAAAACATAAAAAACGATGAAGAAGAATATTTTAACAATATGCCTGAAAATCTTCAGGGCGGACAAAGAGGTATGGATTCAGAGAGTGCAATTGAACGTATGGAAGAGGCTATTTCGCTTATTGAAGATGCTCTGGCAGAAGATAATGATGATGAATTGTTGGATTTGATAGCAGAAGCCGTTGAATTGATTGAAGAAGCAGCACTTTAAATTGCTTGATCTATCTTAACGAGGGTGTTATGAAAAAATACAAATTGAATAATAGCTACATAACATATGTAATAGATGAGTGTAATATTGAGGACCAGCCGGCATCCGAAGATCAATACTATCCCAAAAAAGAAAGGCTTGAGTGGAGAAAGGGGGCAAATGTTATTCATTGGTCTTATGGTCAAGGTGAAATAACAAATATTACTGATAATCAAATTACAGTTAGGTTTTCAAATTCTCAAAAGAAAATTTTCTGTCCTCAAAGTGTTACTTTTGATGCCAAGATGGTTAAAAATGATTCACTGAAGCTTTGTTGATGAAAAGTCCGATATCGTTTTATTTGGAATAAAATCATTAATACCCCTCTTCAAGTATACAAATGACGGAGAGGGGAAACACACAAAACGCGACAAATTATGCCTTGATATTACTTTTTATATAATTATTTTCGAATATATACTTGAAATTTTTTATAGTTTATGGTATAATAAAGTAAATGAAGTGTCGGAACACTTTCCACGGTTGCAGGAGCTTGCTACGATGATGTAATATGAGCAAGCTCCCGAGAAATACATAGATAGATTTATACATGCCATACGTACTCCTAAGAAAAGCAAGCTGTAAATTAATTATTTAATAAACAAGGAGGACAATAATATGTTCATCAAAAAGTGTTTTTCATCTGTTTTGGCTTTCTGTCTCGTTTTTTTGAATGTTATCTGCCTTGCTTCATGCTCATACGGTCCCAAAACACCCGAGGCTCTTTTGATTGCGATGGGTACCGCTATGAGTGACGTTGATTCATACGAGGTCAATTCAAGCCTTGATATGAAGACGCATGTGAATTCTTATGAATATACGTGTAAAGCCGATTCAAAGGATATAGTTATAGGTCTTAACAGCGGCGAATTCTATTATTACGGTAAGGCTTCCTCAACCGTTGAGTCTCCCGCTCTCGGAATTAAAGAAGATCTTGAGGTAATTAATTCTTACGACGGCGGTAAATATCTGATCTGTACCGAGGGAGCCGGGATCTCTCAAAACATTTTTTCCGAGATGACAGACGAAGAAGCAAGAGAATATGTGAAGGGCAACTTGACAGATACCGACGTATCGGGCTGTGACAGTATCGAGATGACAAAAAATGAGGATGAAACCTATACGCTCGTTTTTTCGGGATTTAAAAAAGACGTTATAGATTCTTTTACGGAATCTGCCGGAATAGACGCTACTCTTTTCGAAAAGGAAGTAAAAGATATCAAGCAGACCGTAATAGTTGACGTTAGCTTCTTTATAAAAAGCGTCACCTTTGAACTTGTATTTGATACGGCAGACAGTACCAAGAATATTCCCGAGGTGATCTTCAAGAGTGAATATTCAAACTACGGAAAAGCAAGTAAGCACCCCGAAGCTCCCGATTTTTCGGAAAGCCAAAAGGTGTATGACGTACGAGTACTCGCCACGTTGCGCGACATGCTCGCCGAGAAGAAAAACAGCAATGAAGAATTGGTATCCTTCAGACTGAAGATACTCCACAAAGCTAAATACAGAGGAAGAGTCGAGGAGAGCACTGAGGAGTATACGGTAAGATACGGTGTCAAGGATTCGGGGTATTTTTACGACGTGCAAATGTCACTGGCAGGCAATAAATACCGTATACGCTACGAGGACGGAAAGCAGACGGTGACTTATAAGTCTAACAGCAAGGTTGAGGATCAGACTGAAACCGAGGCAAGAGCGTTTATTGGAGGGCTGATATCCACTGTAGGCTATAATGCTTCATACATCAGCGATATTCAAAAAATTGAGGAGAACGTATATAAACTTGCTTCTCAAAGTCTGCCCGCTGCCGTTTCGATCTCACTGGTGCAGGATGGCGGAAGTATTGACAGCTCTTCTAATGAGATGACGTTTAAGCTTGAGGACGGACAAATAAAAAGCATCAAAGAGGTCAGGACGCTTAAGCTTCAGCGTATGGTAAGCGGCGTGCTTCTGCCTGCGGATTATACTATGGATATTACCTTGACATTTAATTGACGGTTTTTGTCGCAACGTTTTTAAGTCTATATATTAAAGATCCCCGAAGGACCGACTTCGGGGATTTTTTAAATTATATTGACAATGATAAAATCAGATGGTATAATATATATAAAAAGATAACACCGAAAGGAGAATACTCATGAAAATATGTAGTCCAGAGCAGGCGGGGATAAAAAGCAGTGACGTAAAGCGGTTTTATGAATTTTTGGATGAATGTAATCTCTCAACACACAGCGTTATAATGGCAAGAGGGGACAGTATATTTTCCGAGTGCTATTACTCTCCGTTTAACAGCGATTTTCTCCACAGAATGTATTCGGTATCAAAGAGCTTTGTTTCTGTGGCGGTGGGATTTTGTATTCAGGACGGTCTCGTGTCGCCTGATGACAGAATGGAGAAGTTCTTTCCCGAATATACCGAGTGTGAGTGGGCTTTCGAGCACACGTCTACCGTGAGAGATCTGCTTATGATGGAAAGTGATATGGCGGGTGTAAATTGGTTCAGACAAAAGCCCGCTGACAGAGCTTCGGTATATTTCAAAACTTCCGCAAGCAAGAAGCCCGGCACCTTGTTTGACTACGACAGCTCAGGCTCGTACATGCTCGGTGTTATTGTTGAGAAGCTTACCGGAAAGCCCTTTCTCAAATATCTTCAGGAAAAGGTACTTGACGATATAGGCTTTTCCAAGGGGGCGTACTGCATAAAGGCACCGGGAGGATACTCATTTTCGGATTCGGGGGTCATGTGCACTGCAAGAGATCTGTTGCTTTTTGCACGTTTTGTTATGAACGGCGGCACGTGGGAAGGTAAGCGATATCTTAATGAAGAGTATCTAAGGCGTGCCACCGATATGAAAATATCGAATAATGACTACGGATTTATCGACCACGGCTCGTTCGGATACGGATATCTCATATGGGGAGCACCCGGCGGATGCTACGCCATGCTTGGTATGGGAAATCAGATAGCACTTTGCGACCCGAAGCACGATTTTATTTTCATCATAAATTCGGATAATCAGGGCAACTCTCACGGATATGAGGAGATACTCACAGCTCTTTATACGTGTATTATAAGTAATCTTACCGAGGACGGCTCGGCTCTTCACGACAATGCCGCCGAGTGCGACGCACTTGCGTTATATCTTAAAGAAAAAAAGCTGTTTTGTCTTAAGGGAAGCCGAAGCTCCCACTTTTCTGATAAGATAAACCGAGTCGTTTTTGTACCGGATAAAAATCCGATGGGGATCAAATGGTTTAGGCTTGAATTTGACGGTGACGAGGGAGTGCTTTTCTACGAGAACGAACAGGGAAAGAAGAGCTTCCGCTTCGGATTCGGGCATAACGTGTTTATGAAGTTTCCGCAGGTCGGATATTCTGATCTTGTTGCAAATACATTTGCGGAAGGAAACACCTACGATGCCGCATTCTCGGCAGATTGGCCCGAGGAGAGAAAGCTTCGCATACGTGTGCAGATAATAGATAAATATTTCGGTAATCTTGCGATCGTGTTCGGATTTAAAGACGAAAAAGAGGTATCTGTGCGTATGAGTAAGACCGCGGAGGATTTCCTATCCGAGTATAGCGGTGTTATGAATGCAAGCGCGGATGCACCGTAAAACAAAATATTGACAACGGCTACGGTTTGTGATATAATAATATCAAGTTATTACACGCAAGCTCCGCTTGGTCGGGCAAATTACATGTCTTAGGTTTTCATGCGTGAAAACATTGTACGTTGCTATTTAAAAACAACGCATAGCAAACTATCAAAAACGGTCTGAGGTGATCTTATGGCGAAAATTTATGATTCTGTTGATATGCTTATAGGCAACACTCCACTTCTTCGTTTGTCGCGAACAGAAAAGAAGTACGGTGTTTCCTGTGAGATCCTTGCAAAGCTTGAAATGCTTAATCCTTGCGGTTCGATAAAGGACCGAGTGGGAAAGGCAATGATAGACGACGCTGAGGCTATGGGAAGACTCACTCCGGATTCGGTGATAATAGAGCCTACGTCGGGCAATACGGGTATAGGACTTGCCTCGGTTGCGGCAGCGAGGGGCTACAGAGCTATCATAGTTATGCCGGAGAGCATGTCTCTTGAGAGAAGAAAGCTTATGAAGGCGTACGGCGCGGAGCTTGTTCTGACACCGGCTGAGGAGGGGATGAGCGGAGCGATCAAAAAGGCGGATGAGCTTCAAAAGGAGATACCCGGCAGCTTTGTTGCAGGTCAGTTTGTCAATCCGTCGAATCCTGCGGTGCATTTTGCCACTACGGGTCCCGAGATATATGCCGATACCGACGGAGAACTGGATATCTTTGTTGCCTGCGTCGGTACGGGAGGAACCATAACCGGTATAGGCCGATATCTTAAGGAAAAGGATCCGCATATCCGTATCGTTGCGGTAGAGCCCGCCGCCTCGGCAGTCCTTTCGGGAAAGAATGCCGGAGCGCATAAGATACAGGGAATAGGAGCCGGATTTATTCCGGATATTCTCGACACCTCGGTATATGACGAGGTGGTTACGGTGACAGATGAGGAGGCACTCGCCTTCGGCAGAGATATAGGGCGTGACGAGGGTATACTTGCGGGAATATCCTCGGGATGCGCTCTCTGCGCGGCGGTAAAGCTTGCAAGGAGAGAAGAAAACAAGAATAAAAGAATAGTTGTACTGTTTCCCGATACGGGTGACAGATATCTTTCTACAGAGATGTTCGAATGATCTTATAGGGTGATCGATATGAAAATAATAGATATTATAAAGGGCGAAAGACCGTGTCTTTCATTTGAGGTCTTTCCGCCAAAGACAAGTGATAAATACGCAAGCGTAAGCCATGCGGTAAGCGAAATAGCAAAGCTTAACCCCGGATATATGAGCGTTACCTACGGTGCGGGCGGAGGAACCTCGGATTACACTGCAAAAATAGCTGCTGAGCTTTTGTCCTACGGTGTAACGCCGCTTGCACACCTCAGCTGTGTTTCCTCGACACGTGAGAAGCTTTCAGCACAGATAGAAAAGCTTAAATCTCTTGGTATCGAGAATATTCTTGCTCTCAGAGGAGATATTCCCGATGGAATGGATAAGGAAAATCTTGAATACAGATATGCTTACGAGCTTATAGACGAGCTGAAGAGGCACGGAGATTTTTGTATAGGAGGAGCCTGCTATCCGGAAGGCCACCCGGAGAGCGTGAGCGTCGGAAAGGACATCGAGTATCTTAAGACCAAGGTGGACAGCGGATGTCAGTTCCTCACCACTCAGATGTTTTTTGATAATAATATTTTGTATAACTTCCTCTACAGGCTTCTCAGGACAGGCGTGGACGTACCGGTAGTAGCAGGAATAATGCCGGTTACAAACGCAAGCCAGGTGAAGAGGATATGCTCTATCTCGGGAAATACTCTGCCTCAGAAGTTTTTGCGTATAGTAGAGAGATACGGAGATAATCCCGCCGCGATGAAGCAAGCGGGTATTGCATATGCGGCAGAGCAGATAATAGATCTTTACGCAAACGGAATAAATGCTGTTCACGTATATTCCATGAATAACGCTGACGTTGCATTTAAGATCCGTAGTATGCTGTCGGATATAATTGCGTGACATTTGGTGAACGGTATGGATAAGAAAAGTATAAAAGAGCTTATAAGGGAGAGGCGAGTATATCTTGACGGCGGTTGCGGAACCATGCTTCAAAAGCGGGGTCTTAAAAGCGGAGAACCTCCCGAGCTTTGGAATATCACGCACCCGGAGGAGATCATTCGACTTCACAAGGAGTATCTATCTGCAGGAAGCGATATAATTGCTTCAAATACTTTTGGGGTAAATCCTCTTAAGCATGAAAATTACACAGAGCTCCTCGACGCCGCTCTATCATGTGCAAAGGCGGCGCTCTCCGAGTATAAGGGAAGATATCTCGCTCTCGATATAGGACCTACGGGCAGACTTCTCGCACCGTACGGAGATCTTGAGTTTGAAGAAGCGGTAGCGGCATTTTCAAAGGTCATAGAATACTCAAAGGACAGGGTAGACCTTATTCTTATAGAAACGATGAACGACTCCTATGAGACGAAGGCAGCTCTCCTTGCGGCAAAAGAAAGCTGCTCGCTTCCCGTATTCGTAACAAACGTATACAGTGAAAAGCAGACGCTTATGACAGGTGCGGATGCCGTTACTATGGCGGCTGTTCTTGAAGGAATGGGTGCGGACGCAATAGGTCTTAACTGCTCACTCGGTCCTGAGCTGATGCTTCCCATCGTAAATACGCTTGCAAATGCTACCGATCTTCCTATAATAGTAAAGCCGAACGCGGGCCTTCCGCAGATAATAAACGGTGTTACAGTATTTGATAATGATGCCGAAAGATTCTCGGACGCGGTGGTAAAGCTTGCCGAAGCAGGCGCAAGTATTATCGGCGGATGCTGCGGAAGTGAGCCCGAATACATAAGAAAAAGCATTGAGAAGACCTCTTTTATTCCTTTGCCGGAATTTGAAGAAAAGAATATTACGGTATTTTCATCCTATACTCATTCTGTAGTTGTGGGTGATAAGCCGGTGCTTATAGGTGAGAGAATAAATCCCACCGGAAAGTCAAAGCTTAAGGCGGCTCTCAGAGAGAAAAATATAAATTACGTTCTCGGTGAGGCGATAAGGCAGGTCGAGGCGGGAGTACACGCGCTTGACGTCAACGCCGGGCTACCCGACATAGACGAAAAAGAGATACTTAAAAGATGTGTCTGCGAGCTTCAGGGGGTTACCGACATTCCCTTGCAGATAGATACCGCAGATCCGATCGCCCTCGAGGCCGCTATGAGAATATACAACGGAAAGCCGCTTGTAAATTCTGTTAACGGTAAAAAAGAGAGTATGGAGAGCGTATTTCCTCTCGTTAAAAAATACGGAGGAGTTCTTATCGCTCTTACCCTCGATGAGAACGGTATCCCCGACAGCGCAAAGGGGCGCGTTGCTATTGCAGAGAGGATAATATCCCGTGCGGGCGAATACGGAATAAAGAAAAAGGATATTATCGTAGATCCTCTTGCTCTTACCATATCCTCGGATCCTGCGAGTGCAAAAATTACCCTCGACGCAATACGCATGCTGAAGGACAAGGGGATAAATACGAGCCTTGGAGTTTCAAACATTTCTTTCGGTCTTCCGAGCAGAGAGATCATAAATTCGGCATTTTTCTCTCAGGCACTTCTTTGCGGACTTTCCTGTGCGATAATGAATCCTTTTTCCGAAGGGATGATGAATTCCTATTATGCATACAACGCACTATCGGGAAAGGACAGTGCATGCTCTGAGTATATTTCATATGCATCCGGGAAGACAGACACCTTGCAGAAGCCATCGCATCAGAATATGACTCTCTATGACTGTATAGTAAACGGACTTTCCGGAAATGCCGAGAGTATCGCAAGAGAGCTTGTGCTTTCCAAAGACGGACTTGATATTATAAATACCGAGATCATCCCCGCACTGAATAAAATAGGAGACATGTTTGAGAAGGGAAAGGCGTTTTTGCCTCAGCTTCTTATGAGTGCCGATGCTTCATCATCCGCATTTTCGGTGATCAAGGAGGCTATGCCGAAGGGCTCTTCAAGCGCAGAGCGCGGAATAGTTCTTGCAACCGTAAAGGGAGATATACACGATATAGGTAAAAACATCGTACGCACTCTTCTTGAAAGCTACGGATTTACAGTTTACGATCTCGGCCGGGATGTTCCTCCCCAAGACGTTCTTGAGGCGGTGAAGAAGTATTCCTGCCGTTTGGTCGCTTTGAGTGCACTGATGACGACGACCGTGCCGGCAATGGAGGATACGGTAAGGCTTCTCCATTCCTATGATAAAAACATAAAGGTAATGGTAGGCGGTGCTGTCCTTACCCGTGAATATGCGGATATGATCGGTGCGGACGGATATTCCCCCGATGCTATGGGAGTCGTTCGCTTTGCCGAAGAATATTACGGAAAATAACCATACGTTCATAAGCACCCGAAAACAATATAAAAAAGCGGCGGTTTTTAAACTATTCTGCCGCTTTTTTTGAAAAACTTTTTCTTTTAATGTAATATCGAAATAAAAATGCCGACTTAATAGATGAAGGCCTTACAATATAGCGAGAAAGGAGAAGGTATGACAGACAGAGAGATCATAACTTATTTGTTTGAACGCAGAGAATATGTGCTTACAGAGATAGCATCAAAATATTCGCGCCTTTACACGTCTATCCTCAGAGAAGCTCTGAACGACGAGAGAGACGTAGAAGAATGTGCAAACGACGTTCTTATGGCTCTGTGGAACTCTATTCCACCTAATGATCCGCGTGACCTTACCTCCTATATATGCTCTGTAGCGAGACGCATAGGCATAGATAGGTACAGATACAATACGCGAGATAAAAGGGGAAACGGATATACGGTCATGCTTTCCGAGCTTGAGGAGTCACTGCCGGATCTTTCTCCCGACGTGAGCGTGGAAGCATATGAGGATAACGAGGCTATAAAGAGGGCGCTTGAAATATTTATGAAGACGCTTGACACAGAGACGCGCGTGCTGTTTATAAGAAGGTATTTTTATTTTGAAAGCATCGCAAGCCTTGCGGACAGATTCAACATGAAGGAAAATAACGTAGCCGTAAGACTTTTAAGAGCGAGAAAAAAGCTTAAAAAGATACTTGAAAAGGAGGGTGTATACGTATGAGTGACAGAGAGATAAGAACAGAAAAATTGATTCTCGGAATTGAAAAAACAGACACAGACCTGCTTAAAGAGGCTTACCTTACAGATAGTGCTGAGGCACTGCTTGAACTGAAGAATAAGAAAAAAAGCGTGAAAAGGAGGGTCAGAACAAGACCGGCTCTTTGCGTTCGCGTTATTGCCGCGAGCCTTTGCCTTTGTCTGATGCTTGCGGGGGCTTTTGTGCTCATTAAAGGCCGCGGAGGATGGTCGTGGGATAAGAATACGGGCGACGGTACCGTGCTTTCAAACTCACATGACGTTATACAGATCCCTCTTGACAATGCTTTTTCCTCGGGTGTCGGAAGCATTAACACCTCGAGCGATATTAAAGGAGTATATTTTTCGCTTGAAAAAATAGAAGAAGCGGACGGATTTTTTAGCTTTGATCTTTTACTTCATAATGACAGTACCGATCAGATATACGTTGAAGGATCTTCGCAGCTGCAAAAGCATACGGACGTTTCGGATAACGGTGAGTGGAAGAGCCTTTCTCCCGCGGCGTCCTCGGATGTGGTCACTGCACCGGCTATATGGAGCGAGAGGGTAATTTCAAAGGGAGAGACTCTTGCTTACAGATGCAGTATGAAGTATTACGGAGAGACAGAACCGGGTAATTACAGATTCGGCGTTTCCTTTGATACCGAACCCGCCAGATACAATAAGACGCATACGGTGTATTTTGAGTTTTCTCTCAAGGATACTTCGGAGAGCAACGGAGGAACGGAAAACTGCGAACCGATCCCACCCGAGCCGATCCCTCCTCTTTTGACTATAGACCCCACAGAGCTTCGCGACGTTTACGGGTTTGAAATATATCTTGACGGAACTCAGCTGTTCAATGAATTCGCAAGGTATAAAATGGTCAATGGGGTAAGGTTGGCAATAAACTCACAAAAGCATGTTCCCGTTATGAAGGTAGCTTCGGTAGAGGATGCGGAAGAATTAAGAAATATCCTGTCACCAAGCAAGTATTCACAGATCTGCGACGGGATGGACGAAGAATATTTTAAAAATTATACCTTCTATTTCGCGTATGTATCGACAAGAACTATGAATGGAGAGTATACAAGCCGATTGACTATGGAAAACGGAGAGATAGTATTCCATATTGCCTGCCTTAAGGAGGGCATGGACGAGGCATTGTCCGGTTGGTTTTTCTGCGCGGCATTTCCTAATGAAAAATATGGATCGGTTACTATGGTCGACGCAATAGAGGTATGGGAGATTATAATTGATTGATCCAACTTAGTAGCGCAATGCTAAAAAACTCATTTTATATATAAAATGAGTTCCTGTTTTGGGGCTGTCAAATGTGACGGCCCCTTTTTTCTTTTGTTCACATTTAAAACAAAAATATATGTTATAATTAATGCGTAAGAAATTACACTTCGCTACTGTTTTTGCGACTTATACTTATGAAGGGACTTTTTTATGAAGGGGGATCGGTATGGCTTTTTTGAAAAAAGTGAGCACAGAAGAGACGATGAGTGATGAGAAGATCGTCGATCTGTATTTTTCAAGGGACGAGAATGCTATAAAGCAGACCGATCTGAAGTACAGGAAGTATCTTCTCGGTGTAGCGGAATACTTTGTTCACAACGCGCAGGACAGTGAGGAATGTCTGAACGATACCTATCTCGGCGCGTGGAATTCTATGCCGCCTACACGGCCGAGAATATTGCAGGCATTTCTGACCTCTATTATGAGAAGGGTAGCCGTAAGCTGTTATCGGACAAAGAACAGTAAAAAGCGTATACCTGCCGAATTTATAGATTCTCTTTCCGATCTTGATGATATAATCGATGAAAATGAAGATATGGAGAGAGAATATAATGCCCGAGAGCTCGGGGAGTGCATAAGCTCTTTCGTGCGTTCATTGTCCGAGAGACAGATATATATCTTTGTGGGAAGATACTACTTTTTACGCTCGGTGGGAGAGATAGCAGATGCGCTCAGTGTCAGCAGATCTACTGTAAACAAGGAGATAGCGGCAATAAAAACAGGGCTCAGACAGAAGCTTGAAAGTGAGGGGTATACGGTATGACGAGAGAATTCCTTATGGACGGGATAAGTTATCTTGACGAGGATCTTATAGCACGCTTTATAAGTATTGATGAAGTGCTGCCCGATTCAAGGCTCAGAGCCCGAAAGAGAAGAATGCCGAAAATGAAGATCATAGCCGCAGCCGCTTGTATTGCACTTGCTATCGGGCTTGGATTTTCCTCCGTACGCATTATGAGGATGCTGGGAATAGGCGGGAATGGAAACGTGACGACGGATACCGCTACGGATGAGCGACCCGAGGCAGATATCATAACCGCTGCTACCGAAGATGAAAAGATAGACCTCAATTCTGACGGAGTGGTCGACAGGATAGAGGTGGAGCTTGCAGCGTACGAGCCGACAGAGGCGACGATAAGCGTTATTGACGGAAAGACTGGTATAAGGATTTGGACGGGAAGAATGCCTGTGTCCAAAAACGAGAGATACGCTTATTATTTTTCAAACTCTTTTTACGGTGAGGATCGACTCATATGCTGGAGCTACTCTCTGTGCGCGGACGGCAGATCTCTTTTATATAAGTGCGAAATGTTTAATTTTGATGAAAGTGGTCAGAAAAAAGTGCTTGCAAACACAGAGCACGTATTCGACTTTAGCGATGGGCATGCTCCGTATGAATCCGAGGAAGAGTATCTGTCAAAGCTTTTTGCAAACCTTAACGAATATATCAACAGCAAAGAGATAAAGGGATACACAATAGCGGATAATACGGGAGATGAGCTCTCTGTATTAGGTGAAAAGGGAATAATGAGAAAACATAATATAAGCTATACACTTTCCGAGCTTATCGGAAGAGTGTCAGGCTGAAGCTTTATACAAAAAGGAGATCGGTATGAAAAGTAAGCTTAAATATATATTCGCAGTAATTCTTGCATTGGTGCTTATCATTTTGCCTTCATGCAAGAAAGGAGATAATAACAGTGAAACGACGGCACCGGGCGAAGATAATACGTCAGTGACGGATGGCAGCTTTAATGCAGGTGATCCCGATACACAAAACGGCTCGGTAGGGCTCAGGTTTGAACTGTCGGAGGACGGAAAATATTATACTCTCGTAGGGCTCGGAGATTGTCTGGACGTAGATATAATTGTTCCCCAAGCGCACGAGGGACTTCCTGTAAAGGCTATAGCCAAAGGCGCGTTTGAGTCTGAAAACGTTTTTTCAATATATATTCCGGATAGTGTTGAGGACCTTCAGATGGGAATGCTTATCGGATGTGATTCGCTGAAAAGTCTTACAATGCCGTCAACAGAGCTTAATAAAATGCTTGCAGACAGCAGACATCCCGACGGAAACTATATAGTTTCTCCGGGCGACGATATTCCGACTCTCAATACGTTCACCATGACAAAGGGAACAAAGGTGGATTACTATACGTTTTACAATGCGTGTCCAAACCTTGAGGAGCTTACTCTTCCCGAAACTTTGACTGATATTGCGCTGAAAGCGTTTATTCATACTCCGAAACTGAAGGATATAGTGATCCCCGCGGCGGTAAAGAGTATAGGAGATGAGGCTTTCAAGGGTTGTTCGGATCTGAGGAGCGTAAAGTTCGATAAAGGAAGCAAGCTTGCTTCTATCGGCGAGTATGCCTTCAACAAATGCACAAAGCTTGTAAGCGTTGAATTTGACGATAACTGCAAGATTTCAAAACTCCCGAAACACGTATTTTCGGAATGCAAGGCTCTTAAATCTCTTAAGGTGCCGCTTTCGGTTGAAAGAATATACGAAGGGGCTTTCCTTGATTGCACTCACCTCACTGAGGTAGTATTACCCGAGGGACTAAAAGAAATAGACAGTTGGGCTTTCAGAAACACAAGGCTTGCAGAGGTGAATATCCCGTCAACGGTAACTAAAATAGGCGATCAGGCGTTCTATGAAAGCGAATATATAAAGAACGTAAATATAGCCGAAGGCAACAGCACCTACTATGCAGGAGGGAACTGTGTTATACTGAAGGACGGAGATATCCTTTTGTTCGGAGTCGGTGAAATGACTATTCCCGAGTCGGTAAAGGAGATCAGAGCATATGCCTTCTCAAACAATACGACACTTAAAAGCATAACCATACCGAAGAGTGTTGTTATCGTAAGAGAATTTGCCTTTGAAAACTGCAGCGCACTCAGGAGCGTAAAATTTGCCGAGGGAAGCGAGTGCAAGACCATAGAAAGATTTGCGTTTATCGACTGCAGAGCTCTTGAGGAGATAGAACTGCCGAGCGGGGTCGAGGTTCTTGGCAGCGGTGTGTTCAGACTATGCTATGCACTCAAAAAGGTGACTATACCCGAGACGGTATCCACGCTTCCCGAAGCACTATTTCAGGAATGTATCGCCTTGGAGGAGGTGAATATTCTTTCAAAGCCTGATGTAATACCGGCAAGCTTCTTTGAAGGATGTAACAAGCTTGAGAAGATAGTTCTTCCCGGCAGTGTTACGAGAATAGAACAGAGAGCTATGAGCTCGGGCCTTAAGGAGATAACGATACCGAAGGCGTGCAAGACGTTTGACGATCAGGCGTTCTACGGGTGCGTATATCTTAAAAAGATAAATTACGAGGGTACCGTGTCACAGTGGAATTCAATAAAGAAGGGCTACTACTTCGTCCAAAAAGACGCATGGAATGAGGGCTTTAAGGATGCCAAGATAGTTTGCTCTGATGGAAATATAAATTAAATTACGATAAAGACCGCTCCGAAAAAGGAGTGGTCTTTGTTTTTTGTTAACAACTTTTTACCCGGAATATGATATAATAAATTATAGTAACGGTTACAGCTTGGCGTTTTTTTGTTTACTATATAAGTGAAAAGACTTTTCATAGTGCGGAGGAGTGAGAAAATGAAGCAGGAAGCCACACTTATGACCGATGAGGCTATAGTTGAGCTATATTTCAAGAGAGACGAGCGTGCTATAAGTGAGACGGACAGAAAATATAAAAGCTACCTTCTCTCTATCGGAGATAATATTCTTCACGATCGACTCGACAGTGAGGAGTGTCTCAACGATACCTATATAGGAACGTGGAATGCGATATCTCCCGAGCGGCCGCGGCTGCTTCAAGCGTTTTTAGCGATCATTATGCGAAGAAGCGCTCTTAATAAGTATAAAAGCAATAGGCGGGGCAAGCGTGTGCCGAGCGAGCTTATAGATTCTCTGTCTGAGATAGGTGACTTTGCGGATGATGAGGATATATTATCCGAGCTTGAAGCGGAAGATCTGCGCCGGGCCATCAACGACTTTATACGAAGCCTTCCTAAGAGAAGAAGATATATATTTATGAGTCGGTATTATTTTTCACGTTCTGTCGCCGATGTGGCAGGATCGCTTTCATGCAGTGAATCTACCGTACATAAGGAAATAGCAAAAATAAAAAAAGAGCTCAGAGAAAAGCTTGAAGGAGAGGGATATGCGGTATGACAAAGGAAAGATTTCTTGATACTCTTGATTTTATTGCAACGGATATTGTCGAGGATTTTGTTATTACTGACAATGCGCTTGCCAAAAAGAAGCGAGTGGTAATGATGAAGTATATAAAAAGGACGGCACTTGCCGCGTGCTTGTTTTTTGCTGTACTCTCGCTTCCGATGATAATAAATACTTTCGTGCCGTCGCACACCTCCGCTCCGGTTACAGTGCGATACAGTAGCTTTGCCGAGCTGGCAGATGCGCTTCCTTACATCGATCTCTATAAAGCGCTTGAGAGTGAAAACGCAATCACCGACCGTATCTCCATATCCTACGAAAGCGACAAAGCGGGAAATGCAGACACGGAAAAGCCTCTTCAGCTTTTGATAAGGCAGACGTATGAATATGACGGCTATGCCGATAAGGTCGATTTTTATATTATTTTTGGGAAAAATGACGTTAGTGAAAGCTATGTTGCCGGATACGAGGAACAAGGGCTCACAAAAGAAATAAACGGTGTCACGGTGCACTATTCTATGATAGACGATGGGGGAAAGCACTCTCAGGCAAAATTCATTCTTGACGGCAACCTATACGTTATTGGCGTACTGTCGGGAGGCGAGAGCCATGAGCTTTATAAATATCTCAGAAAAGTGCTGTGTTATCCGTTTGACGGAACGAGCGGAAAGTATATCGCGCTCGAGCCTTAAGACTATTACTGTGCATGTCCGGGAACTATGAAGCACCATGATGATATTAAATCGAGGGAGTACGTATCTTCCGTGAAGAAAGCAGTATGCATACGTTAATTATTAAATAAAACGTGGCTATCTCAAATGCAATTTGAGATAGCCACGTGATTTTTATGGGATAACGTTAATTATTTAAGCATCGAAGAAACGACAGTTTCTGCGGATGCGAGAGCTTCGCTTACCTTGGAAATATCCTTACCGCCTGCCATTGCACTGTCGGGACGTCCGCCGCCCTTACCGCCTGTAACTGCACTTACAGAGCCTGCAAGCTTACCTGCGTGTACGCCTGCGCTTACTGCGTCCTTACCGCACGCGGTAACGAAATTGAGCTTATCACCGTTTACAACAGAGAATACGCAAACGGCTGCGTTGTCTTTGTTCTTTATGTCATCGCAGAGAGAACGTACCGCGTCCACCTGCATCTCGTTTACGAAGCTTGCGCTGTAAAGATTTACGTTTCCTACTGTTTTAGCTTCGTTTGCTATCTTGTCGAGCTTTGAGTGAGCAAGCTTTGCATTGAGAGCTTCGATCTCGTGCTTGAGAGAACGTATCTCCTCCTGGAGAGCGGCCGCACGCTTTGCTATATCAGCCGTGTTCTGTGTCTTGAGCTCGTTTGCGGTCTTTGTTATAAGGTTATCCTTATCATAGATAAGACCTATAATGTTTGCACCCGTCGTTGCTTCTATTCTTCTTACACCTGCGGCAACACCCGTTTCGGAAAGTATCTTGAAGAGACCGATCTTTCCGGTGTTATCCATATGTGTACCTCCGCAGAGCTCTGTAGAGAAGTTGCCCATTTTTACAACTCTTACTACGTCGCCGTACTTTTCTCCGAAGAGGGCCATAGCACCCATTTTCTTTGCTTCTTCGATGGGCATCTCGTTCATAGAGATCTCCTCACCGAGAAGAATGTGAGCGTTAACGAGCTTTTCTACCGCCTTTATCTGTTCCTTTGTCATTGCCTCAAAATGCGAGAAGTCGAACCTGAGGTGGTGAGGATCGACGTAGGAGCCCGCCTGCTCAACGTGTGTTCCGAGGACAGCTCTGAGAGCCGCCTGGAGAAGATGGCATGCGGAGTGATTCCTCATTGTATTGCGTCTGTCTATTTCGGCAACCTCAGCGGTGACCTTATCGCCAACCTTTATGCTTCCGCTGACGAGAGTACATACGTGAAGGAATATTCCGTCTGTTTTCTTTGTATCGCTTACGTTTACAGTGCAACCTGCATTTTTGATAGTACCCGTGTCTCCAACCTGACCGCCGCCTTCACCGTAGAAGGGAGTTCTGTCGAGAACGAGAGTGAAAGAGCCCTCGGTTACCTCATCAACGGTGAACGCATTTCCGTCTTCCTCGGAGATTATAGCGATAACGGTAGCCTCGTCTTCGATCTTGTCATATCCTGTGAATACAGTTTTCGGGAGATTTGAGAGGGCGGTTTTCGAGCTTTCGTCCCAACCGCCTACGTTTCCTCTTGCGGCACGCGCGCGTTCTCTCTGAGCCTTCATAAGCTCGGTAAAGGTCTGCTCGTCTATTGTGAGATGGTTTTCAGCAACTATCTCCTTTGTAAGGTCAAGAGGGAAGCCGAAAGTATCGTAAAGTCTGAATGCGTCCTCACCGCTTATTGTGAGCTTGTTCTCTCTGAGAGAATCGTTGATAATGTTAGAGAGAATGTTGAGACCTGCGTCGATAGTAGCGTTGAAGCGTTCTTCCTCAATTGCTATTACCTTGAGGATATAATCCTTCTTTTCGGTAAGCTCGGGATATGCGGATACGTTTTCGCCGATAACCACCTCGCAAAGCTCGCAGAGGAAGTTTCTGTTGATTCCGAGAAGCTTACCGTGTCTGCATGCGCGGCGGATTATTCTGCGGAGAACGTAGCCTCTGCCCTCATTGGAGGGGATAATTCCGTCGCTGACCATAAACGTTGCGCCTCTGATATGGTCTGTAACTATTCTTATAGACGTGTCTACCGTGTTGTCAAGACCGTACGTCTTGCCGGAGATAGAGCATACCGTATCAAGTATCTTTCTTACCGTGTCTACCTCAAAGAGGTTGTCAACTCCCTGCATTACGCAAGCAAGTCTTTCAAGTCCCATGCCGGTGTCTATGTTCTTCTGAACAAGCTCTGTATAGTTTCCGTGACCGTCGTTATTGAACTGTGAGAAAACGTTGTTCCAGATCTCCATATATCTGTCGCAATCGCATCCGGGCTTACAGTCGGGAGAGCCGCAGCCGTACTTTTCGCCTCTGTCAAAGTAGATCTCCGAGCAAGGGCCGCAGGGACCCTGTCCGTGTTCCCAGAAGTTGTCCTCTCTGCCGAGTCTGACAACTCTCTCTGCGGGAACTCCTATATCCTCTGTCCAGATCTTGAACGCTTCCTCATCCTCGCTGTAGATAGAGGGCCAGAGAAGCTCTCCGGGGATCTCAAGTACCTTTGTGAGGTATTCCCAAGCCATTGAAAGAGCCTCAGCTTTGAAGTAATCTCCAAAGGAGAAGTTACCGAGCATTTCAAAATAAGTGCCGTGTCTTGCCGTATGTCCTACTCGGTCAAGGTCGGGTGTACGGATACACTTCTGGCAGGTAGCAACTCTCCTTCTCGGCGGGACCTCTTCTCCCGTAAAATACTTTTTGAGAGGGGTCATTCCGGCATTTATGAGAAGAATAGACTTATCGTTTTTCGGAACGAGAGGGAACGAATCAAGGCGGAGATGCCCCTGTGATTCGAAATATGAGAGAAAGCTCTCGCGTATGTCATTGAGCGACATCCATTTCATAGTTTAAAAATCCTTTCGATGATAAAAATTATTTTGCGCTAAAATACAATATATCTATATAATTATACCACTAAACCTTCTGAATGTCAATAATTTATTTGAAATCTTTCTTTATAATATATAAAAAATCTTTATAAAAGTGTAGACAAAGCAAGAAAAATGTGATATAATATAAAGGGGCTGTGTAAGTCTTTTGATATGCACGGTTTTCAAATGAAAATTTGAGGTTGAAAAATGAAGAAGCATTATCTTGTGAACCCCGTGGCGGGCAGAGGTCGCCGCGCGGTTGAGATCATCGAGCGTATAAAAGAAGAATGCGCAAAAAGAGAAGATTCATCGTTATACATAACCAAAAACAGCAGCGATGCCGAAAAATATTGTAGGGAAATATCAGCGCTTCCCGGTGAACACAGATTCATAGTTTGCGGCGGAGACGGTACGATAGGTGAGGCTCTTAACGGCATTGCGGGAAGGGAAAATGCTTCTCTTGCAGTGATTCCCATAGGAACCGGAAACGATTTTGTGCGTAATTTCTGTAAAAACGATTCTGACAGAGATCTCTTTTTTGACTTGGATGCGCAGAATGAGGGCGAAGAGGTTCTTTCTGATTACCTCGAGGTTACGGTTAACGGAATAGATAAAAAGATGTCGGTAAATATGCTTAACGCAGGCTTTGACTGTGAGATAGCGGATAAGGTGAACGAAATGAGATCGAATAAGCTCGTTCCGCCAAAGTTCGCATATGTGGCGGCACTTATTCAGAAGTTTGCCAAGAAGCCTACTATCAGAGCCAAAATAGAGGTTGACGGTGAGACGTTTGAAATGGACGAGAGGATACTTATCGCCATAGGAAACGGAGGATACTGCGGCGGAGGCTTTAATGCGGCGTCAAAGGCAGAGCTTGCCGACGGCCTTACGGATATTTGTATAGTTAAAAACGTAACGAGAATGGATATTCTGAGGCTGATAGGCTCATACAAGGCGGGAACGCATCTTGAGAACGAGAAGATACTTCCTTTCTTCACGTACAGAAAATGCAAGAATATTAAGATGACGTTTGAAAAGCCGCAAAAGGTATGCTTTGACGGTGAGATAGACGTATGCGAAACGCTTGATATCAACAACATCAACCGCGGCTTCAGGCTTGTTCTTCCTAAGGGAATAGATACCGGTGCGTTTTACAAAGAAATTACCGAGGCGGAAGAAGAAAAAGAGGCTCTTACGGTATGAACGTAAAGATACTTGTTTTTTCGGATTCACACGGAAGCAAGGACCGTGTCCGAAAGGTGTGCGATATGCACAAGGATGCGGATTATATCCTTCATGCGGGTGACGGTGTCCACGATCTTTCGTTCGTAAAAGATACGGGTGCAAAGCGTATATGCGTTTGCGGTAACTGCGATTTCTTTACTAACGATATTTCGGATGAAGAGCATATCAGGATAGAAGGATATTCGTTTTACGTTTGTCACGGAGATGCGCACGGTGTGAAATCCTCGGATATAGGGCTTTTACGCGCGGCTAAAATATCTCATGCGGATATAGTTGTGTTTGGTCATACGCATATTCCGTGCGAAAAGAGAATAGAGCGTGAAGGTGATAGTCCGCTGTATCTTTTCAATCCCGGTTCTTTAAAGCTCGGGAGCTTCGGACTTATACAAATAAATAACGGCTCCGTGATATTTTCACACGGAACCGTAAGGTGAGTATTTTAATCAAAGAAAAGCCGCATCGCGGCGCGATGCAGCTGAAAGATCAGACTGTTTCTGTTTCGTACGAAGTGTCTGCGGCAGCGGAGGCGACCTCAAGTGCCGTTTCGTATGCCTCGATTATCTGTCTTTCCATTTCAGCGCGAAACTCGGAATTTATCGGATGAACTATGTCTCTGTAGGTTTCGTCTGCATTCTTTCTGTTGGGCATTACGATGAAAAACTTTTCACGCGCATAGATGACCTTGATATCATGAACCGCAAGCTGATTGTCAAACGTTGCGGAAACGATAGCTTTCATCGGGCCGTCGTCAAAGGTCTTTCTTACTTTGATATCTGTGATTTTCATTCTGGGTTATCCTCCGTTGATTTTGTATCTGGTTTTGATTTTTTATTTCTGTATCGGAACACAATAATAGTATATAATATGAATGTGATGATTATTCAACGGAAATCTCATTTTTTTGTGAAAATTTCGAAAAAAACGCTTTATCAGCTGATAAATATCAACTTCACATCAAATTTTTGAAAGGAGCTCCGCCCTTGGCGGACAAAAGTTATGGCTATAAACAATACGCACTACGGATATGAGGGCATAAGCAAGATCATGTCTTCTGCGGCTAAGGTCTACTTTATAGGCATCGGAGGAATAAGCATGTCGTCTCTTGCCATTATGACTAAGAAAAGAGGCTTTGAGGTCGCAGGCTCTGACAGGACCAGAACCGCTCTCACCGAGCATCTCGAGGCGCAAGGCATAGATATAAGCTACGGACAGAAGATGGCGTTTGTGGATAATGCGGACGTTGTTGTTTATACCGTAGCCATAGATCACGATAACGAGGACTATGCTTATGCTCAGAAAAAGCGCATTCCCTGTATATCTCGCGCTGACTACCTCGGATATCTTATGATGGATTTTTCGGTCAGAATAGGCGTAAGCGGAACGCACGGAAAAAGTACTACTACGGGCATGCTCGCAAGTATTTTCACTTGCTCGCAGTCGGATCCCACAGTTCTTTGCGGTGCTCAGCTTGATTCACTTGGAGGAGAGGCTTACAGGTGCGGAGACGATAATGCATATATCATAGTCGAGTCGTGCGAATATCAGGATTCATTCCTTGACTTTTATCCCAATATAGCTGTCGTACTTAACGTTGAACTCGATCACGTGGATTATTTCAGCAGCTTGTCTCAGATAAAAAATTCCTTTGCCGTATTTGCAGAGAAATGCGGAGAGGAGGGCTCTGTCATTGCCAATGCCGACGACGAGAACTGTATGGATGCTCTTGTGAACTCAAGATCTCAGCTGATAACCTTCGGTGTGAAGAATGATGCTAACTTCAAAGCGGTAAACATTGAGTATGAGAACGGATTCCCGCGATTTGATATCCTTTACGAGAACGAGCCTATCTGTAATATAAAGCTTTCTGTCAGCGGCGAGCATAATATACTTAATGCGACAGCGGCGTTTGCGGTGGCGTTTATATGTGGTATCGAGGTGCACGATATATCCGAGGGGCTTTCCAGATTCAGAGGAGCTCACAGAAGATGCGAGTATCTCGGAAAATATTGCGGGGCTGACGTTTTTGACGATTACGCTCATCATCCGACAGAAATAAGGACCACTCTTGACGGAATAACGGCAAGAGGATATAACAGAGTTATCTGTGTGTTTCAGCCGCATACCTTCAGCAGAACGAAGGGATTGTTCGGTGAGATAAGTGCATCCTTCTCAAATATTGACGAGGTCATATACGCGGATATTTATCCTGCGAGAGAGACGGATGATCTCGGAATGCATTCGAGTCTTCTGGCTTCAAATACCGGGGAAAACGCAAAATATCTCGGAAATCTTCAGAGCATAAAGGCGTATCTTTCAAACGAACTCAGAGATGGCGACGCACTTGTTGTTATGGGTGCGGGCGATATATACAGGCTTTATCCCATGCTTGGATTCGATTATAAGGGATAAGGCGCAACGGTAAACAGAAAAGAGGTTTGGATCTTGGAGAGCTATTCGGCTATTTACGGAATATATGACGATATAAACAAAAGCGTGGACTACTCTGCGTTTGCGGATTTTTATGAAAGCTGCTTTAAAAAGTATATGAGCGAAAAGCCGATCCTCGTTCTTGACCTTGCTTGCGGAACGGGCGCTATGACGGAGGAGCTTGACAAAAGAGGCTATGATATGACGGGCATCGATCTTTCCTTCGATATGCTGTGCGTTGCCAAGGACAGAGCATATGAGAAGAATCGCCAGGATAACATACTGTATCTCTGTCAGAATATGACCTGCTTTGAGCTTTACGGTACTGTGGACGCATGTGTGTGTACTCTTGACGGAATAAACTATCTTACAGAGGACGGAGACCTCGAGAAGACGCTTGCCTGTGTTCATAACTATCTTATTCCCGGCGGACTTTTCATATTCGACGTTTCAAGTGAATACAAATTTAAAAACGTGTACGCCAATAATTCCTTTTTATACAACGGTGAGATAGAGGGTTATAAGTATTTTTGCGCATGGCAGAATATGTACGACAGAGAGAGCGAGATATGCGAGTTTTCTCTTACAGCCTTCACCGAAACCGAAAAGCAGACCTATCTGCGTGCCGACGAGCTTCAGTATCAGAGAATGTATAAAACGGAATATATAGAAAAGCTTCTTTCCGCATCGGGCTTTGCTTTGCGTGCGATATGTGGAGACACTGACGGAAGAGCACCGCGCGATGATGACGAAAGAATCTTTTTTGTGGCGGAATGTATAAAGTAATAAAAGTTTTTCGGAGGATTTTTTGAATGACTAAATATTTGTGGGTAGATTCGATCGCCGAAAAATGGGGAGTCAGCAAGAGCTGGGTATACCGCCTTTGCAGAGACGGAAGAGTCAGCGGAGCCTTCTTCTCAGAGGGACGCTGGTCGATACCCGAGGATGCCGAAAAGCCTGTTGATTACCGAATACACAAAAAATATATAAAGGCACTCGCAGGAAGCAGGAGAATAGAGCTTCCCTCGGTGATGCCGTTTAAGCTTCCCGGGGAATCGGACAGAATACCGGATGATACCGAAAAGATAATAAGCGAATGTGCGGACTACGTTCTCGATCTTATCGAGGCTCATCCCGCAAGTGGAAAGCTTCTTTTTGCGGCTCTTTCATACGAGCATATAAATGCCTTTGTGTTATGTGAAAATTATTCGCAGTACTGTTATTTTACCGCCCTGAGGGACTGCCCGGACGAGCTGTTTAAGAAATTTTCTATAATTTCGTTCGAGTATTCGATGCTTACTCCCGATATGAGAAGGTCATACTTCAACGAGAAGAAAAAGCAGTTTAACGAGGGAAGATGCAGCTCGGTGTGCGAGAGCGCGGCACTGCTGCTCTTCTTTGCGGGAACGAATGTACAAAGAGTTATAGATATAGATCCGGTCAGCGGAAACGTGCGTTCGGAATATAAGAAAAACGGTATAGTAAACTTTGTATCAAAAGAGGATATATATATTCTCTCGTCTCTTCTTCAGCGTGCAACAGTGTACCGAAATTTTGCAGAGGCTTTGGAAAAAATGAATTTTTCCGAGTATTCCGCTCTTCATCTTACAGAGACACAGTATGCGGAAAAGAGTCTCGGAGATATTGAGGGAAGGGTAGAGAGACTTATTATAATTTGATTTTACGGAGAAAAGACATGGCAAAAATACTCAGAGCGATGACACGCGACGGAAGCGCGCGTGCATTCGTTATAAATTCAACCGATATTGTAAATGAGGCAATAAGAATACACCGTCCCACGCCAACGGCAACGGCGCTTCTCGGGCGGTTGCTCTCTGCTTGCTCTATGCTCGGAAGCAGCTTCAGTGAGGAAAACGATACGGTTACGTTGGTTATAAACTCCCTCGGAGACGCGGGACGTGTGGTAGCCGTTTCTGATTACATGGGGAACGTACGCGGATATATTCACAATCCGTCCGCAGACAGACCATTGCGCGCTGACGGAAAGCTTGACGTTGCCGGTATCGTAGGCGGCGGAACGCTCAGCATTATAAAGGATGAAGGAGAAAACGAGCCGTCTGTCGGTTCTGTAGAGCTTGTTAGCGGTGAGGTGGCAATAGATATTGCCAACTACTTTGCAAAAAGTGAGCAGGTTCCCACTCTGTGCGCACTCGGAGTCCTCGTCGACGTTGATCATACGTGCAAGGCGGCAGGCGGAATAATAGTTCAGCTGCTTCCGTTTGCTGACGAGACAACGGTAGACCTTATAGAAAGGAACTCGTCTCTTCTGTCAAACATTTCGGGCATGGTGGACAGAGGAATGACAAACGAGGAAATACTTGCGGTCGCATTCAAGGATATAGAGTTCGACGTATTTGACGAATACGACGTATCATACAAGTGTACCTGCAACGGCGAAAGAACAAAAAAAGCCCTGCTCTCACTCGGAGAGAAGGAGCTTGACAGGCTTTTTGCAGAGCAGCTTGAAGATAACGGATGCGATTATCTGACTGTTGAATGTAAATTCTGCGATAAGACGTATAAATATAAAAAGAGTGACTTTGAAGGTGATCTTTCATCCGATAAGAAAGCGGAGGAATAATTATGGCAAAGCGTAAGAAAAGCGGACAGCGCCAAATTATAAAGCTCTTAAAGTCAAAAAAATACGGTGCACTTATTCTTATAGCGGTAGTTGTCGTAGCAATATTCGTCCTTTATAAGTGCTTTCCCGAATATGCTGATTTCATCTTCGGAGACGGTGAGCTCCCTGCGGGAGAATACGTAGGAGAGGGAAAGGCGGAGTTTCACTTTATAGACGTCGGTCAGGGTGACGGTATTCTGATACGAACGAGCGAGGGAGATATCGTTATAGATGCAGGTCCATCCGCTACGGAGGACGACTTTGTTAACTATCTGAAGGCGCAAAAGGTGTCAAAGATAGAATACCTCGTGCTTACTCATCCTCATGCGGACCACATCGGAGGTGCCGATGCGGTTCTTGAAGAATTTGACGTCAAGAGAGTCATTATTCCCAAAACAGACTGTACCACAAGCATGTATATGAAGGTGCTTAGCCTTATTGAAAAGGAAAAATGCGAGGTCATCGAATCAAAGGTGCTTGAGGCGTATACTCTCGGAGATTTTAAGATGACAGTGCTTGCCCCCACAAAGATAACCTATGACGACTATAATAATTACAGTGTCGTAATACGCGCGGAGCTCGGTAATACGTCAGTTCTTCTCACGGGTGACGCGGAGGATCTTTCCGAGGGAGATATGATAGATTCCATACCGAGAGCACTCATCGACTGTGACGTTCTCAAGGCGGGACATCACGGCTCGTCGACCTCCACCACAAAGGAGTTCTTCAGCAAGGTCTCTCCCGCATATGCCGTAATAAGCTGCGGGGTCGACAATGATTACGGACATCCTCACAGAGAGACGATGGAGACCTTCAAGGCGCTCCAATCGGTCGGAAAGCTATATAGAACAGACGTCTCGGGAAGCATAGTCTTCACGACGGACGGAAATGAGTTTACCGTTAAATGCGAGAAATAACTCAGTTCTGGCGTCTTACCGATTTGTATTCATCATAGAAGCGATAATACGGACATTTTACACTTCTTTTTGAACCGTATGCCGTAAGGCGTACGAATTCGTCCTCATCGAGAGAAAGATTACATACGTAGTCTCCGTAGTCCTCGTCGTAATCATAGTAGAGGCAGCTGGTGCAGTCTGTATCCTCGGGAACAGAGACGTTCTTTGCTTTTTTATCCATCGGAGTTACCTTTCTAAAGTTCAAGTTGAATATATTATATCATAAAAAAATATTATGTCAATATAAAGAAAGAGGTTTTTATGAAAAAAAACATGAAACATCCTGCAGACGTCATAGTTGACGTTATGAACAGACTTTATTTTCACAGACTTACAACCACCAGCGGAGGAAATCTCTCTATAATGGATGATGAAGGCAACATGTGGATAAGTCCCAGCGGGGTTGACAAGGGAAACCTTACAAGAAGAGATATTATGTGCGTAAAACCTGACGGAAGTATCGTGGGCCCGCACAAGCCTTCAAGCGAGTATCCCTTCCATCTTGCAGTTCTCCGTTCAAGGCCCGACCTCAGAGCGGTCCTCCATGCCCATCCGCCTACGCTCGTAGCCTATAGCCTTATGAGAAAGATACCCTCTCTTGATATATATCCCGGACTTTCGGACCTTTTCGGAGCTATGGGAATAGCAAAATATGCGCTCCCCGGAAGCGACAGACTCGGAGAGAGCATCGCTTCGGAATTCAGAAAAGGATATGATACCGTTGTTCTCGAAAATCACGGTGTGGTTATCGGTGCAAGATCTCTTGATATGGCTTTTGCTATGTTTGAGGCGATGGATTTTGCAGCAAGAACCGGAATCAATGCAACTATGCTTCACCGTCCGCTCAGAAGCCGCGGTGAGGTAGCTACAGACATTCCTACGATTTCAGGCGCAGATCTTTCGGAAAGAATGATAACAAACGAGGAAACCGACAAGAGGGAAGAGCTCTGCAGACTTTGCGCACGCTCTTACGAGCATAAGATATTCTCGTCGATCGGCGGAGCCTATGCCGCGAGACTTTCAAACGGAGGAATGCTCATAACTCCCGCAGACGAGGATCTTAATACACTTTCTCCCGCAGACATAGTTTATGTCAAGGACGGAGTGTGTGAGGCCGGTAAGAAGCCGTCTGCGTATGCTTTCATGGCTGAGAAGATATTTGAGCTTCATTCTGACGTTGAGGCGGTCACCTTCTCGGTAGCTCCATATATGATGGCATTTGCATGCACGGATGCGGTGTTTGATTCGAGACTTATTCCCGAAAGCTACATATGCCTCAAGAACGTCTCAAGATTTACACTTGAAGAATATGCAAAGGATCCCGTAAAGGTAGCATCCGCACTCAATATGAAGGACCCCATAGCTATCGTCGAAAACGAATGTGCTATCGTTTGCGGAAATTCGCTTCTCAATGCATACGACCGAATGGAAGTAATGGAATACGGTGCTGAATCTATCTGCAAGACAGCTTCCTACGGATGTGATATCGTTAAGATAAGCGATGAGGAGATAAGAGAGATCGAGGTCGCATTCAAGCTTTGACAGAACAGTCAACGTATTAAAGCTTCGACTATCCAAAGAAGCGTGAGAAAAGATAACTTATAATTATTGATAAAAGCCGCGGCATATGCCGCGGCTTTGCTTCTCGGGGAAAAGAGGCTGCCGCTACTGCGACAGCCTCTTTTTATACTTCTTTCGGACCTGTTTTAGGTTCAGCAACCGCAACCGCAGCCGTTGTTATATGTGGTTCCGCAGCTGTATCCGCAACCGTTGTTACAGAAGAGGATAAGGAGAAGAGCGATGATAATGATCCACGTAACTGTGTTGTTGTCAAAAAGATTGCAAAGACAATTCATATGTTGTCTCCTTTCGGTATTATGTTTTGGGCTTGCGCCTCAATACATAATATGAGTAATGACAACAAAATGTGACAGAATGTTATTACTTTCTTCCGTCGTGGAAATCTTCAAAGTCAACAGGTCTTCCGAGTCTGTCAGATTCGAAAGCAGCCTCCATGATCTTCATAGAACGCATAAGCTGAACGTGAGTTACGTCCTGTTCTTCTTCACCGCTCATGGCGCGGACAAAGTTGCGGTAGAAGTTATGTACGTCGGAATCGGGACGCTCCATCTCTTTTGTAGTGATGGTATTTTCGTTTCTGGGGGCCATTGTCTTGGTAAGGCCTGCAGCAGTTACTACCGGCTTTACGTCCTTCTCTTCCCAGTTTTTGCAGCATACGATCTTTGTCTTATCTCTCCAGTCGCTTATTATTGCCGAGCCGTTGGTTCCGGTCATATAAAATCTGGGGAGGGAAATAAAGTGCGAGGTTCCTACCTCTATTCTTGCCGTAAGATCACCCTCGAACATAAGATCGAGCTTGAATCCGTCGTCAACCTCTGCGTTGGTTATGTGATCGCAAACGCAGTATACCTTCTTTATAAGTCTGTCGTTGATAATACCGAGCATCTGATCTATAAGGTGAACACCCCAGTCGAGTATCATTCCGCCGCCGTGCTCCTTCTTGCCTCTCCAGTCACCGGGAATACCTCTTGAGCCCTGAATTCTCGATTCAACACCGAATACGTCTCCGAGCTCTCCCGAGGCGTAAACCGCCTTCATCATAAGGTAGTCAACGTCATAGCGTCTGTTCTGGTGTGTGGTGAAAAGTCTTCCGTATTTTTCGGATGCATCGAAGATCTCCTGAAGGTCCTCACTTGAAAGCGTGACGGGCTTTTCACTGATAACGTGCTTACCGGCCTTCATAGCCTGTATTGCGAGGGGCTTGTGAAGCTCGTTTGGAGTAGCTATGGTAACGAAATCTATACTGCTGTCCTCAAGGACCTCCTCGTAAGAGGCGTATGCATGGATACCGTTTGCTTCGGCCTCCTTACTCTTTTCGGGGTTTATATCATATATGCCCGAAAGGATCGCAACGTCGCTCTCAAGCAAATATCTTGTGTGCCATTTTCCCATACCGCCGTAGCCTATAACAGCGCATCTCTTCTTTTCAGTCATAACACTCTCCGTTCCTACGCAAAAATTTTGCGTATCTTTAGTTAAAGCTTGTCCGTGTTTCGGACAAAAATAGGCATATAAATAATACCAATAATATTATATGACAGTATTTGCTTTTTTTCAAGACTAAATCCGCTATTTAAAGGACAAATGTTGCTATCTTGACTTTGATGTCTTTTCGGGAAGAAAAATTGCAGAAAAATTTACAAGTTATACATTGCCTTTAATAATAAAATGATATATAATATCAATACACAAAGTTATACAGTTAATTCAGCATGGAAGGTTAAAAGATGCAGGACCAAAGCCTTATAAGAAATTTTTCTATAATCGCTCATATAGACCACGGTAAAAGCACGCTTGCGGACAGAATACTCGAGCTCACAAATGCCGTAAGCTCACGTGAGATGGAAGCACAAATACTCGACAATATGGATCTCGAAAGAGAAAGAGGTATTACTATAAAAGCGCGTGCGGTACGCCTTGACTATACTGCTGAGGACGGCAAAAATTACGTTCTTAATCTTATAGACACCCCGGGTCACGTCGACTTTAATTACGAGGTATCACGCTCGCTCAATGCGTGCGAGGGAGCCCTCCTTGTCGTTGACGCCACACAGGGAATAG
>SVRJ01000021.1 GCA_015064885.1 Oscillospiraceae bacterium | reverse complement strand
AAAAGCATACCGTCGAACATAGCTTCCTTAACGAGCGTCTGAGGCCACCAAGGATGGTCAAAGTTAAGGCCGCCGTCCTTCTTTTCATACTGCATAAGGTTAGCACAAAGGCCCTTTGTGGAAGCGAGAGCTGTTGTCATACTGTAGGAAGCAAGTATGTCAACGAATTCGCCTTCGTCACCGTTAGCAAAGGATTCAGCCTTTGTAACGTAAGCCTGCTGGTTGTTGTAGTTACCGGGAGTGTAGATGAACTCAAGTACGGCGTTAAGATGTGTGGTAACGTTTGTGTTTCTCTGAAGAATAGCATCACTGATAGTAGCCTGGTCAGCCTTTGTATCGTCATGCTCAAATTCGAGGTTTTCAGCGTCACTCCAAGCGAGGATCTTGATTGTTTCGCCCTGGAGGTTACCTACAGTTACGTCGCCTGTTACAACGGCGTCAGTTGTTGCGTCGCCGCCCTCGGAGGGAGTTGTAACGTTTTCACCGGGTGTTGTGGTCTCGGGCTCGTCTGTTGTGCCACCACATGCGATGAGCGTTGTGAGACACATGAGAAGAACCAGACCGAGTGAAATGATTTTTTTCATGGTTTGCCCCTTTCTGTATAATAATTTGTTTTCTGTTTGCTATTTAGAGCAAACTACGATGCGAATATTATAACAGAAAAAAGTTACGACAGTATGAATAATCCTGATGCAAGAATTTAAAATATTCGCGATGAGCGAAGCTTTTATCGGTTGCGTCTGCCGCATGTGATGTTTTATATTAATTTTTTGAAACTTTTTCGGCAAGCCTATTGAAAATATGCGTGGCTCTATGGTATAATATAAGAGAATTTTATAATTACAGCAGGAAGTTTTATATGGATTTCAGTAAATTTAGCTTGATATACCCCGAAAATATCAGTGACGAGGAGAGATTTTCTTCAAAATACAGACCTGATATAGATATGTTTGATCTCGAGGAGCTCGGGCTTCTCGAAGCCTTTAACATAAAAAGCAGCGAGCTTTCCGAGTTCTTTACCATGAATACCGAGGTCATCAAATACAGAATAGATACCTTTAAGGATATGATAGAAAACGAGAGCCTCTCAAAGACGCTTCTTTCTCTCATTCCCATACTTAACGATATAATGGAGCTCCGTCGCCTTGAGGCTGATGACGGTGAGACAAACTCCTATCTTTCAAGCATTACCGAGATAGAGCTTTATATTTCTTCTATCGACACTCTTCACGACGGACTCTCCGCCGTTCGCGAGAATCTTAAGAGTAAGGCGTTCACCTCGCTTGCCGACAGAATTGCCGAGCTTGCAGACAGCGATTATTACAGAGAGCTAAACGTAAAGCTTAACGAGCTTACCAACAGAGTGCGTGAGATCAAGAGCGTTACCATCGGCGTAAACCTCGATGCTCAGCTCCGCCCCGCAGAGGCAGGAGTCCTTTCAATAAACGCCGGCTCGTTCAGATCTGGTGACGTGCTTGAAAAGATCCTCCGTATGAATTTCAAGGATGATGAATACACGTGCATAGCAAGCCTCGTTCCGTTCGGAAAGAAGCAGAGTGACAATCAGAAGACAGCTCTTTCTCTCGCTTTCAATTCAGCGATAAACGACGTTTACAAATCCTCTCTCCGCTCGTGGAAGAAGATAGTTCAGATGTACGTTCTCGAAAACACCGAATTTCTCCTCGGTCTTATGCCGGAGTTTGAGTTCCTTGTGAAGGGAACAAAATTCCAGAAGAAGTTGCTTGCCAAGGGCTGTAAGCTTTCCTATCCCAAAATCAGACCCATGAGGGAGCGAGCCTTCTCTGCAAAGGGACTCTATAATCCCTGCGTTGCACTTAAGGTGGAGGGCGAAGTAGTTACAAACGATATAGATTTTGACGATAATGCGAAGATATACGTGCTCAGCGGGCCTAACAGAGGCGGTAAGAGCGTTATTACCTGCGCGGTGGGTCTTGCTCAGGCAATGCTGCAGCTCGGTATGTATATGCCCTGTGACGATATCGACATAAGCCCGGTTGACGCTATCCTCACTCATTTCCCGACGGGCGCGGAGGATACTATAGACAAGGGAAGACTCGGAGAGGAATGCGCGCGTCTCGGAGATATATTCGATAAGGTGAGTGCATACAGCCTTGTTCTTCTTGACGAATCTCTTTCTTCTACCGGCTCGTATGAGGCTTCGTATATAGCTGCAGAGGTCCTTGCCGGACTTTCAAAAAGCGGATGCCGCGCTATCTTTTCGACCCACCTTCACGAGCTTGGCGGTGAAATAGACAGGATCAACGAGATGACCGCACCCGACGGTGTGAAGATAGATACTCTTGTTGCGGGCATTGAAGAGGGCAAGCGTTCCTTTAAGATAAAGAGGGCAAAGCCGGACGGCAAATCCTATGCGAGAGATATTGCCGAAAAATACGGTCTCACGTATAATGAGATACTAAAGAAAATACAAAACTGAATGCTTTACGTGCATATACAATTTACACGAATTTAAAACTTGAAAGGAAACACCGAAATGGATAAGATACTTCAGATTCTTGAGGACAATGCCAACCTCACACACGAACAGCTTGCTGTTATGCTTGACAAAGAGGTCGGAGATATAAAAAATATAATAGAAAAATACGAGAAGGACGGTATCATCGTCGGATATAAAACTCTTATTGACTGGGAAAAAACAGACAGAGAGTACGTTACCGCTCTCATTGAGGTAAAGGTAGTTCCTCAGCGCGACAGGGGCTTTGATATAGTTGCCGAAAAGATATACCACTATCCGGAGGTAAAGAGCATGTACCTTATGTCGGGTGCGTACGATTTTTGCGTCATTCTCGAGGGAAGAACGATGAAGGAGGTTGCGTATTTTGTCGCTCAGAAGCTTTCTCCTCTTGAATTCGTCACCGGAACGGCAACACACTTTGTTCTTCGTAAATATAAAAACGACGGCGCTGTATACGGCAGCGAGGAAGTAGACCTGAGAGGAAATTGCAATTGATGGATTACAGCAAAATATTATCCGAAAGCACTGTATCGCTTAAACCGTCCGGAATCCGCAAATTCTTTGATTTTGTGGAGAGCCGCCCTGATTGCATTGCGCTTACGGTCGGTCAGCCCGACTTTGTAACGCCGTGGCACATAAGAGAAGCGGCAGTTCAGAGTCTTACCGAGGGTAAGACCTATTATACATCCAATGCAGGAACACTCAAACTTCGCGAGGAGATATCAAGGTATCTCGTCAGAAGATTTGATATGCCTGTTTATGACCCAAAAACCGAAATAGTAGTTACCGTCGGCGGAAGTGAGGCTATAGACCTTGCCTTCAGAGCACTTATAAACAGTGGAGACGAGGTGATCATTCCCGAACCGTCGTTCGTGTGCTATTCTCCTCTTGTAAAGATGGCGGGCGGAACCGCCGTTACTGTTGAAACGGTGTTTGAGGACGAATTCAAGCTTACGCCCGAGATGCTGAAAAAGGCAATAACTAATAAGACCAAGATGCTCGTCCTCCCGTATCCCAATAATCCTACGGGTGCGATACTTACCCGAGAAGAGCTTGAGAAAATTGCGGATGTTATCCGTGATACAGATATAGTTATACTTACCGATGAGATATATGCCGAGATGACGTACGGACTCAAGCATACCTCTATTACTTCACTCCCCGGAATGAGGGAGAGGACCGTAGTGGTCAGCGGATTTTCAAAATCCTACGCTATGACGGGATGGCGTCTCGGATACGTCTGCGCCCCCGAGCCTATAGCAAAGCAGATGCTTAAAATTCATCAGTTCGGTATCATGTGTGCACCTACAACAAGTCAGTTTGCAGCGATAGAGGCACTTGTTAACGGCGATGAGGATATCGAGATGATGATAGAAGAGTACAACCGAAGAAGACGCTACATATATAAAGGACTCAAAGATATAGGTATTGATTCCTTTGAGCCTAAAGGCGCGTTTTATATCTTTCCCGATATACGTAAGTTCGGTATGAGCAGTGACGAGTTCTGTCAGCGTTTGCTTGACGAGTACGACTGTGCCATAGTCCCGGGAAACGCATTTGGAGATTGTGGTGAGGGCTTTGCGCGAATATCATATGCGTATTCGGTAAAACATATCGCATCCGCACTTGAACGTATAGAGGCATTCGTTCATTCTCTGAAATAAAAGCGAGCGGATCCGTTCCACGAAAACAAAAAATTAACCCCGACAGAAAATCTGTCGGGGGCTTTTGTTTTTACAAGCCTTAAAGGCTGCTGTTTTTCGATGTGTGAGAAGCGAAGATCGATAGAAGAATATTCTACTACGGTCAACCTCACGTTTTCGCTGCTTGGTATCAGTTAACGGGCTTTGCGGATTCTGCTACAGAGCCGGATATGTCCTCTTCGGGAACTCCTTCTTCGGGAAGGAGGGAAGAGAAGAATTCGATTATGTCGGAAAGCTCCTTTTCCTTGATGCTTCCGAGATCGTCATATGCGGGAAGCGAAAGGTCGCTTTCGGTGGGATTTGTCATCTTGATCTTGAGATCAAGGATGAGAGCTACTCCGAGAGCGTCGCTTCCGAACTCGTCGATAGAGAAGAAGTACTCGTCCTTATTCTCGTATGCAACACCCTCAATCTTTAAAATTACTCCCTTTTGTCCGCTTTCGGGTATTGTTGTCTCTATAGCAAATTCATATGCGTTGTCGCTCGAATCCTTTGAGTACTTAACAGTGAATGCATCAACGGTTGCCGTATTTACGGCTCCGCCTGCTGTAGGTGTGCTTTCGGTGTCCTTGTTTATAACGTCAAGGATAAAACCGCTTGTGGTTGCATTGTCAGCTGTTTTCTGATATTTTATCTCAAGAAGCTCTACGTCCTCTTCTACCTCAAGGACGCTGTTTTTGTGTGCCTTGAAAAGTACGGTGAATCTTGCAAGTCCTTCGTAATTTGCGTTGAAGGAAATAGATGCAGCGTTTTGGTCAGCAACTATAACAGTCATTACGGAAGACGTAACGAGAAGTGTCTGCGGATTTACAGTGCTATCTATCTTTATTTCAAAGCTGTCCGGAGTAAGACCCTCGTTTGCGAGTCCTGATTCTATCTCGCTTATGAGAAACTCAAGAACCGTCGTGTTTGAGGGGATCGCAGTATCTACAAATACTGTTTCGCGGAGCGCATTGTCAAGGTCCTTGAGGAAAGCTCGCCACTCCTCGTCATCTTTTAGCACTGTTTCCGTCTCTTGAATCATGTTCAGTACGTCTTTCAAGGAGAAAGTTATAACAAGCTCTGTCGACGTAGTCATTGAAATCAGGGATTGTTCAATGTTTTCATTTACAACCTTTTTTATTTCTGTTACCATTTCCGGCGTAAGCTTGGGAGCTTCAGAGGAATTGGAGCCGAGTATGGATTCTATCTCTTCAAGGTATCTGTTCACCTCTGTGCGTATCGAGGATACCGACGTGCCGGGCATAAGCTTGGAAACGAGGGCTGTTATCTGCTCGCTTGCCTCGCTGAATTTAAGCCCGAGATTTCTGCTTAGAAGCGAGTCAAATCCCGCAACGATCTCTGTGTCGGTAACGTAGAGCTTTATGCCGCCGAGAACGGCTTTGTCTATTGTGAGCTCCTTTACGTTAAAGCCGAAGAAGGGCTTGTTTTCGGGAGCGGCCATTATAAAGTCAGCATCTATTTTGAGATCCGAAAGTGCGGGAGCGTTCACGTAAAGATTGGTTTTAACTCCGCTTGTGGGAATGAATTTTTCAGTGGGTGCTCCGAATAATGCAGAATAGGTTTTGTCAAGCGATAAATTAATGAGCTCCTCGGGAGTCGAGGGAATGATATTTTCCGCGGGTGTTGTGGTATCGCCTTCGCCGTCCTTATTGCATGAAGCGAGCAAAAGCGAAGAAACGAGGACAGATAATATCAGTATGAGCGAAAGTGTTTTTTTCATAGATTCCTCCTTCCCCGAATATATCGGGTCTTATTGTTAAAATGATAAATTAAAATACATAACCATCCGATTATATTATACTATAAAAACATGTTTTTGTCAATAGTGTTTTCGGACTAATTATTTCCAAGGAAAAATGTTAAGATATAATTTCCGCAGTTGTCGGGAGATATGACCAGCGACTCATAGCTTTCGGGAGCGAGGACGGTATCAGTGGGGGAGACTTTGCAGATGATATAATTACCGTACGAATAATACTCGTTGAGTGAGAGAGAGCTTGTATATTCCTCAAGCGTGATCGAATTCAAAGAAATAATATCCGCATGCGGAGCCCCTACGTATCTTATGTGCCACGGCTCGAAATCGATTCCCGTGATATCCTTTGCGCCGTCCGGATAGCGGATGATAAATCCGTATTGATGGCAGAATGAATTCACGTACTTTCCCACATCTGTCTTGAGAAAGGATGCACCGGCAAATCCGCTCACGTATACGTCAAGCGCAAGCCCGCTCTGATGCTCGCTCTCTCCCGGCCTTTGTGCCGTGTCCGAGCCCTGCTCGGCATAAAGATCGCTCTGCTCCTTTTCGTCTCTGTATGCACTCATAACGTATAGCTTCTTGCCGAAACGCTCTTGGATGTAAGACGAGAGCTTTTGGTATCCGTCGTGTGCACACGTATCAAAAAGAACTCCGCTGTTTTTGTATTCGGTGACCGAGGAAAAGTCAAGGTCATCACCGATAGGGTGCTTTTGCGATATTATAACGAGCGAATTGTTGCACTCGGTCCTTTCATCAGCAATAAGCTCGGACAGCGAGTACGCAGTACAGCTTTTACTCGGAGTGTACGTAGTAAGCTCCTTTTCAAGACCTATAAAAAGAAGGTCGTTTTTCAGGCTCATTGATGCGGATGGAAAAAATCTTTCCACAGCCGCAAACACTAACGCAAAAAGTGCGAGAATTATCGTAAAAATTGCGGTGATAATAAATATTGAAGAAATATTTTTGGATGTTTTCATTTTTACTCCGTTTAATAAGCGGAAAAGTAAATTGTCCGCATTGCAATAAATATGTATGAAAATATTATATCACTAACAAGTAAAGAATTCAAGTATATATAATAAAATAAGGTTAAAATTTTCTTGACGCTTGACTTTTCGGGTTGCATATGCTATAATATTAGACGGTAAAATATTATAAGGAGATTTTTTGATGATCAAATATGATGTTAGCGGAATGACGTGTGCCGCATGCGTAGCACACGTTGAAAAGGCTGTCAAAAAGGTAGACGGAGTAGACTCTGTCGATGTCAGTCTTCTCACTTGCAGTATGACCGTTTCGGGTGATGCATCTCCCTCCGAGGTCATCTCAGCGGTGAAAAGCGCCGGATACGGTGCATCTCTTTCAGAGGGTGACGATGACTTTACCGATAAGGAAACGCCAAAGCTCAGAAAGCGACTTATTACCTCTCTTTGCTTTCTGCTTCCGTTGATGTACGTCAGCATGGGGCATATGATAGGACTCCCGCTTCCTTCATTTCTCGAAGGTGCGGAAAATACTCTGAACTTTGCACTCGTACAGCTCGTTTTGACTCTTATCGTTTGCGTAATAAACAGAAAATTCTTTATAAGCGGTGTTAAGGGTATAATAAAGCTTTCTCCCGGAATGGATACCCTCGTCAGTCTCGGTGCGGGCGCGGCTGTGCTCTATGGTCTGTTCGTTATGATAGAGATCGTATTTGCTCTCGGAAGATCTGACACCGAGGCACTGATGGCGTACAGACACGATCTCTACTTTGAATCTGCGGCTATGATACTTACACTTATAACCGTTGGAAAAACTCTCGAATCCTACAGTAAGGGTAAGACAACAAGCGCAATAAAAGGGCTTCTCGAGCTGGCTCCCGATACCGCAGTTGTGATCAGAGACGGAAAAGAGATTACGGTAAAAGCTTCCGAGCTCTCTGTAGGTGAAATATTCCTTGTTAAGGCGGGCGACCGTATTCCCGCAGACGGTATAGTGGAAAGCGGCGACTCAAGTGTTGATGAATCGGCGCTTACAGGTGAGAGCATGCCGGTCGATAAGTCTGTCGGCGATACGGTGAGCACCGCGACCGTAAATCTCAACGGTATCCTTTACTGCCGTATAACGGGAACGGGAAAGGATACTACGCTCAGCAAGGTAATAGAGCTTGTAAAGGATGCTTCTGCTACAAAGGCACCGCTTGCCAAAATAGCAGACAAGGTCAGCGGAATTTTCGTACCGGTCGTGATCGGTATAGCCCTTGTTACTTTTATTATTTGGATTGCTCTCGGAGAAGGATTTTCTTTTTCACTTGCAAGGGCTATATCTGTGCTCGTTATCAGCTGTCCGTGTGCGCTCGGTCTTGCCACACCTGTTGCCGTAATGGTCGGTAACGGTGTAGGAGCTAAAAACGGTATTCTCTTTAAAAACGCTCAGGCACTTGAGAACATAGGCGGTATCTCGACAATGGTACTCGACAAGACCGGAACGATAACCGAAGGAAGACCGCATATTTCCGAGACGGTCCCGGCCGATGGCGTCAGTGCCGATGAGCTCCTTCTTCTCGCTGCGTCGCTTGAAAAACACAGCGAGCATCCGCTCGCAAGAGCAATATGCAGTGCTGATACGCTGAATTCGGACGAGCTGTATGCAGTCAGCGATTTTAAGGTCCTCTCCGGAAAGGGCCTCTGTGCCGTCTTAAACGATAAGATGCTCTGCGGGGGAAAATATGAATATATTTCAGAGACTTGTATAGTAAGCGAAAAGGACCGCGAATACGCAATTTCACTTGCAGAGAAGGGAATGACACCGCTGTTTTTCTCGTACGGGTCGAAATTCCTCGGTGTGATCGCGGTATCCGATAAGCTCAAGGATGAGAGCGCAAAGGCCATATCCGAGCTCAGAGAAATGAATATACGTGTCGTAATGCTTACGGGAGATAACAGAAGGACGGCGGAATATATAGCCGAGCGCGTCGGACTTCCCAAGGAGGACGTTATTTCCGACGTTCTTCCGGACGCCAAGGAAAGCTGCGTCAAGGAACTTTCGAAGGATGGCCTTGTTGCAATGGTGGGCGACGGAATAAACGACGCACCTGCACTTACGCGTGCCGATGTGGGAGTTGCTATCGGTGCAGGGGCGGACATTGCGATAGATGCTGCAGACGTTATTCTCATGAAGAGCACTCTTGAGGATGCCGTGGCGGCGGTAAGGCTCTCATACTTTGCGGTCAAAAATATAAAGCAAAATCTTTTTTGGGCGTTCTTTTATAATGCGGTATGTATACCTCTTGCGGCAGGTGCGTTCTACTATCCGTTCGGTATCCTTCTCAACCCTATGATGGGAGCCGCCGCTATGAGCCTCTCAAGCATATGCGTTGTTACCAATGCACTAAGACTAAACAGAGCGGGAATATATTCGTCCGACCGTGTAAAAAGAAGAAAAGCGCAAAGGCACGTTCCGAAGAATATTTCCGGAGAAAACGTACGCTATGCGCTTGAAATAAAGGGAATGATGTGCGAGCATTGTGAAAAAAGCGTCTGTGATGCGCTTCTGTCATTTGACGGAGTGAGCGACGTATACGCAAGTCACACCGAGGGAGTGGCGAGATTTACGGCACCTTCAACTCTTAAAATATCCGCCGTTAAAAAATCTATAAAGGAAAGCGGATATGCCGTCGTTCGGGTTAATAGCGGCGAAGAGAATTAATCGGGATATTCAAGATTCTCTCTCTTGGCGCATAAAAGCACCTCTTTGTAAAACTTATCTGCCTCGTATACTGCCATGCGAAGATTCATATCAAGATAGTTTCCGCATGAAACGGGGTCTGCACCGGGTACCTCTCCGTCATATTGCGAAATGAAAAGAAACGTTTCGGATATTACGGGGAGGATATCTTTTGATGTGAGTTCTCCGGAAACGATGAGATAGAATCCGGTTCTGCATCCCATGGGACCAAAATATATTACCTTGTCCTTTATTTCGGAGAGATTACGAAGAAAGGTGGCACCGAGATGCTCTATCGTATGTATTTCCGCAGTGTTCATAACAGGCTCGCGGTTCGGCATCTTCATGCGTATGTCAAACGTAGTGACCTTTTCTTCTCCCACACCGTCTATCCTCGAAACGAAAACCCCTCTCATCAGCCTTTCGTGATCTATTTTAAAACTTGCTATCTTTTCCATAACGTTCTCCTTTTTATGATCATAAGCTTGCTTTTATTATAACATAGGATCTGATAATAATCAAGCACTTTTTATATATTTTTTGAATTTATTTTGACATTTTACAAAATCCTTTATAAAAACATTCGATTTTTGTGTTAAAAAATGATAATTTGTGCGTTTTGACTATTGAAAAAAATAATAATATGTGGTATAATAACCTACAGTGTAAGATGCTTTTTTTGAATTTTTTTGATACCACCAATTTTCATTATTAAAATCGCCATAAACTTGGAGAAAAGATTTTTATGAATAATATAGAAGACATAAAAAAAGAGGAAGCCTCATGTGCAAATGAAGAGGTAATATATAAGCATAAAAGAAAGATATTTTATTCGGTTATAAAAAGAGGATTTGATATTTTCGCCTCAGCGGCAGCACTTATCGTTTTCTCTGTACCTATGGTAATAGTTGCGGCCCTCGTATGGTCTACCAGCAAGGGATCTATACTTTTCAAGCAACAGCGCGTCGGTAGGAAGGGAAAGCTTTTTTACTGCTTGAAGTTCAGGACTATGTATATTACGGCACCTCATTCTGTTGCGACAAGCGATCTTGAAAATGCGTCCGAGCATATTACGCGCCTCGGAAAGTTTTTGCGTAAGACAAGCCTTGACGAGCTTCCTCAGTTTATAAATATTCTACGCGGAGACATGTCGTTTGTAGGTCCCAGACCGCTGATCCCCTCAGAGGAGCGTATACACGAGCTCCGTCACAGCTACGGCGTATACAATATCAGACCCGGCGTTACAGGTTGGGCACAGATAAACGGACGCGATAAGATCACCGTTGAAGAAAAAGCCGCATATGACAGATATTATTACGAAAACAGATCCTTGCTTTTTGATATTAAGATACTTTTCCTTACAGTTCCAAAGGTGTTTTTCGGAGCAGATATCGTAGAAGGAAAAAGAGTGGATAAAAAAAGATCCAAAAAGAAGGAAAATAAAAAATAAAAGTGTTGCGATCGTGAAAGGATTGACAGGCTATGAAAATACTCGTTGTATCACAGCATTATGCTCCCGAACCGTTCAGACTTACAGATATATGCGAAACCTTGATTGAAATGGGGCATAACGTTACAGTCGTGACCGACGTTCCTAACTATCCCGACGGGGATATATACGACGGATATAAAAAGGGAAGCCACCGTCACGAATTTCTCGGCGGTGTAAAGGTACACAGAACCTTTACTATCCCCAGAAAGAAAAACGTTGTATGCAGATTTTTGAATTATTACAGCTGGAGGTTTTCGGCAAGCAAATATCTGAAGACCAGAAGAGAGCATTTTGACGTAGTGCTTGCATATCAGACCTCTCCGGTAATGATGGCACAGCCTGCGCTTGATTATTCGAAGATATACGGCAACAAGGTGGTTTTGTACTGTCTGGATATATGGCCTGCATGCCTTAAGGCGGGCGGTATAAAGGGCGGTCCCATCTATGAGCATTACAGAAAGCTTTCCAAAAAGATATATTCCTCCGCGGATAAGATACTTGTAGGCTCTGAGCAGTTCAAGGATTACTTTAAAAATGAGCTCGGTATAGACAGGGACGATATAGAGTATATGCCTCAGTATGCCGAATCTCTTTTTACGGATATCCCCGAGAAGAAGAATACAGACGGATACAGAAACATTGTTTTTGCCGGCAACGTCGGAAGCGCACAAAAGCTTGATACCGCTATAGAGGCAGCCGAAAAGACACGCGATCTTGATCTTCGTTGGCATATCGTAGGCGATGGAAGCGACCTTGAAAGGATAAAAAAGCTTGCCTCCGAAAAGGGCCTTGATAACGTTATTTTCCACGGAAGACAACCGCTTGAATCTATGCCCGAATACTACTCGCTTGCAGACGCTATGCTTCTTACTCTCTGCGATGACGACGTTATCTCTCTTACCCTTCCGGGAAAGGTGCAGACCTATATGGCGGCCAAAAAACCGATCCTTGCTTCTGCCGACGGAGAGAGTAAGCGTGTTATAGAAAAGGCCGGTTGCGGATTCTGTACGCCCGCTGAAGATTCTGATTTTCTTGCTTCATCCGCACGTAAGCTCTGCTCGCTTTCTGATGACGAGCTTAAGAGCCTCGGTGAAAACGGCTATGAATATTACAACGAGCACTTTGCAAAGAACCGCTTCTTTGATAAGCTTTTAAAGACGCTTGAAGCTTTCAGCAAAACCGCTGAGACGTTCGAATGAATCTAACGAAAGGAGCGTGAGTGCTCTTGGATCAAAAGAAAATACTTTTTGTTAATAGCCTTTGCTCCTCCGGTTCCACCGGCAATATCGTTTATGAACTATATACGCGTGCAAAAGAAAACGGATATAAATGTGCAGTCGCTTACGGAAGAGGGGATAGCGGAAGGATCCCAAAGGAGGATTCGTATAAAATAGGGACGCCACTCTCTCTTTACAGAACCGTTCTCCTCGCAAGATTTTTCGACATTGAAGGCTTTAGTCTTGTCGCGCAGACAAAAAGATTTTTGAGCTTTGTTGATTCATTTTCTCCGGACATTGTCCATCTCCATAACGTGCACGGGTATTTTCTCAATCTTGAGCTTCTTATGAAATATTTTTCTTCGCATAAGGAGATAAAGGTCGTTTGGACTCTTCACGATATGTGGACTATGACGGGTAGATGTGCAATAGTCGACGAGTGCGTATGCGATAAATGGATAGAAGGCTGTAACCACTGCTCCCGTAAAGATATATACCCGAAGACTGCGTTGCTTGATAAATGTGAAAAAAACTATATAAAGAAGAAAAAGCTCATTTCTTCTGTTGAAAATATGACGCTGGTCACTCCGTCCGAGTGGCTTATGTCGAACGTGAAAAGATCTTATCTTAAGGATAAGAATAAAAAAGTAATAAATAACGGCATAGATCTTACTTTATTCAAACCTACAGCGTCGGATTTGAGAAAAAAATATTCACTTGAGGGAAAAACGGTCGTGCTCGGAGTTTCCTTCAAATGGGTTGATGAAAAGGGACTTTCCGATTTTATAAGACTCAGAGGGCTTCTGCCCGAAGATTTTTCTATAGTTCTTATCGGCGTGAGTAAGAAGGTGAAGGAGATCCTTCCCGATGGCATTCTGGCTATCGAGCGTACCGAGAGCCGTGAAGAGCTCGCGGCCTGGTATACCGCGTCCGATTATTTTTTGAATCTCACGTATTACGATACCTTCCCGACAGTAAATCTCGAAGCACTCGCGTGCGGTACTCCGGTCATTACTTATAAAACCGGAGGGTCTCCCGAGTCACTTACCGATAAATGCGGACTTTCTTCAGAAAAGGGAAATATCGACCTTATTGCGAAAATACTTAAGGAAAAACCGACGTTTTCTTCTTCGGATTGTATCGAAAGATCAAAACTGTATGATAAAAATAATGCAGTGAAAGGTTATCTTGAATTATATGGCTGCTGAAAAGAATTTTCTCGGATATATTGACGACAATAAAAAGAGAGCTTATGCAAAGCTTGTACTTGTCGCAATAGCCCTCATAGTTATCGGTATAAATATTTTTACAGGATATGAATACAATAAGATCCTGCTTACTGTAACTGCATTATCTGCGCTTATTATGCTCTCCATGTCTCTTTATATGGTGAGCGATAACTGGTACGGAGTTATTATCATCGGAGTGATCATGGTCTCGGTGTACAGTGCTTGGGCAGAGTGTATGGATTCCTATCTGTTCGGTTCCGCACAGTCTATTTCACTGACACACATCGCTATGCGCGGAATGGTGATAATGTGCGAATTCTCGCTCGTTGTTATGCTTTGCATCAGAAAAAGGATCCCCAAGATATCGAGCGAAGACCGTATCTCATCAAAGGAAATATTCAATCCCATAATAGTCTACGGACTTATCGCAGTTCTTTTGTTCATATTTGTATTCGGCTATAAAAGACCTACCGTTCCCGGCGAAAGAGGAGAGATAAGCACTCTTTACGAATACAGTGTAATTCTCTTTATCATGGGCTTTATGTATTCGGGCAGAAAATGGTATACCGTTCTTCCTCTCACGGTTGTTGCACTTGCATACTGCGCGCAGGATCTTCTTTACGGCGGACGCAGAACCTCTCTTGCCATTATGATACTTCTGTTTTTGGTGCTTCTCTCGCATAAGCTCGTTTTTGTGAAGATGATACCTGTTGCCCTTGTGGGCTTTCTTCTCCTTTCGGTCGTAGGTCTTTTCAGAGGAGGAGTCGCATTCAGTTTCGATCAGCTTATGGCAACCTTTGGTGATCTCTTCAGTAAAAAGTTTGCCATAGATACAATGTACAGTGCTTATTATACCGGTACCGCTTTTGTTGCGGCAGCCCATGAGGGTCTGTTTGACTTTTCGGACAGAATAGAGATGTTCTTTAAGTTCCTTGCTTCTCTCGTCCTTGGCGGAGGTGCTATACCGAACTCCAATCTTCCTCTTGTTGTAAGAAAGTATATTGACCATTGGTACGGCGGTATGTTCCCAATGTACGGATATTTTTACCTCGGAACTCTCGGTACGGTTATTTGCGGAGCCACGACCGGCTTTTTCGCAGGTTCTTCATCAAAAAAGATCTTCTCCACTCAGCTCGGACGCGTTTTGATAACGTGGATATGCACGAACGTTTTTGCCTGGTTCCTCTATTCTCCTTTTCCTCTTTTACGCGGAAGCGCACTTGTTATCATTGCATATTTCGTCTGTATGCTGGGAGATATTATTTCAAAAAAATTGCTCAAGCTTATATTTAAATTTGAGTTTAAAACGGCAAACTCAAAATAACACCTGAAAAAGAAACTGAAAAAAAGAAACATAAGAGAGAAATACAAATCGCGAAAGGAATATACCAATGAGTAAAAAAAAGAATAACAGATTTTTTCTTCTTGTCGAAAGCGCGCTTTTTGCTTCTCTTATCTATGTTTTGACGTGCTATGTAAAAGTACCTATCCTTAACGGATACGTTCATATAGGGGATTCGCTTATTTTTCTTGCGTCCTCGCTTTTACCTCTTCCTTATGCTGTTGCGGCTTCCGTTATCGGTGGGTCGCTCGGTGATCTCATCGGGGGATACTTTATATGGCTTCCCGCAACCGTTATCATAAAGGCAGCGACCGCGGCATGCTTTTCAAGCAAAACCCAAAAGATAGCTTGCGCAAGAAATGTGCTTGCTCTTATCCCTGCAGTTTTGCTTTGTGCGGGCGGATACTATCTTTTTGAGGCTGTAGTGATAGCTCAGAATTTTGTTTCGCCGCTTGCTTCGGTCCTTCCGAATATTGCTCAGACTGCGGTAAGCTATGCTGTTTACGTATGTATGGCGGTCGTGCTTGACATCAGACCCGGACTGAAAAAGTTATTGACAGACCCTAAGGATTTATGATGAAAATTTTATTTCTGGGTGACGTTGTGGGTATCTCCACAGTCGGCCTTATCAGAGAAGAACTTTCGGATATCAGAAAAGAGCTCGGATGTGATTTTGTCCTGGCAAACGGAGAAAACGCAAGTAACATCTTCGGTATCGGAGCGTCCGAATACGAAAGCCTTGTATATTCGGGAGTTGACTTTATTACGACCGGAAACCATGTTTGGGGAAAATACGATACCCAAAGAATACTTGAAGAGAAAAACGATATTATCAGACCCTTGAACTACCCTGCCACACTTCCGGGAAAGGGAGCCTCAGTGGTGTCTGTAAACGGTGTGCGTGTTCTTGTGATGAACGTTTCGGGCGTAGCATTTATGGAGCCGCTCGATAATCCGTTTGATGCGGTGGATAAAGCTCTCTACGCACATAAGGGCAAGTACGATATATCGATTCTCGATATACACGCTGAAGCAACCGCGGAAAAAATGGCTATTGCAAATTGCTTTGACGGCAGGATAAATATTATCGTCGGTACACATACTCACGTTCAGACTGCAGACGAAAGAGTTCTTCCAAAGGGAAGCGCATACATAACAGATCTCGGTATGTGCGGCCCTCTCAACAGTATTATAGGTGTCAAGACCGAGGCAGTGATAAGAAAGCAAAGATATCATATGCCCTCAAAGTTCGAGGTGGCAGACGGTCCTGTCAGACTCTGCGGAGCCTTGATAGACATTAATGAGGAGAACGGAAGGATACTCTCTATCAGCAGATATGCTAAAACGCTATACTGATAATTATAAAAACGGCAAGGAGAATTATCCTTGCCGTTTTTGTTTTTATGCGTATTTTATTCAATAATTATCTTCGCACCGTCAGCCTTTACTGTCTTTCCCGAGGAGAGAGTTATTTCTCCTCCTTCATGGAATACGATCACATAGTGACCGTCCGTAAACTCAACGGCTTGCACCTTTTCGGTGTTGATAATATTTTTTATCGGAAGTCCGGATGAATCCTTGGGTGCTTTTCCGTCTGCGTTTGCCGCAACCGCATAAGCGTATGAGGAACTGTTGAGCGTTGTTCCGTGTGAGATGTAAAGGCTGAATACGTCTGCCTCCACGGTCACGTTCTGCTTGTCGAGGTCGGATCTCTTGTAAGAACCGCTCATTCTCTTCGCAGATGCAATAATTGATCCTTCACCGAGATTGTAGTAGGCAAACGCTCCGTTGCACACAGCCGTGCCTCCGCTTACTGTCGTTTCCTGAGCGTTCAGTGTTAAGGGAGTACCGCCAACGCTTGCCGAATTGAGCTTGCACTGATCGAGCGAGGTACGGATCTCAACCGTATTCGAGGCCTTCGAGCAGTTGAGACCTGCCGCAAGCGCTATCATTCCTCCGTCATACATTATATAAGAGAGCTTGCCTGTAATACCGTCGTTCTTGAGCTCCATATAAAGTGCCCCGAGTCCGGTTGCAGGATCGGCTTTCCCGTCACAGTGAGTGCCCTTGTATACCTTTGGCGCCCACGTTTTTTTATATTCGTTGTTGTACCTTTCCATGAGTCTTGCGTCATCCTCGTGATATGTCGTTATTCCGGGGAACATCGCAAAATCAAGTACTGCGCCTATAGTCTGGTATTCGTCGCCGTAATACATGTAACATGTGTTTGAACCGTATGAGAGATTGTATCCGAGAGTATTCTGCTTGTTTATGCTCTCTGTCATTATGAGGTTTTCATGCGCTCCTTTGACACCGATATAATATTCGGGAGACTTTTTTATAAGGGTATAAGCAAGAGGAAAGTATTTTATATCGTCTATAGACTTTGAGTGGTCGCTGAAGGATTCCGCATACGCCTTAAGCTCGGCTTGCCTGTATATTCCGTCTATTTTTGCAAGATCTGCGGCTGCAGCACCGAGCGTGCTTGATCCGTTCGCATAAACCGCAGAACGTCCTATGCTGAAATAGGTTGTTCCGTTTGCTCTGTGGAAATATTGCTGACCGTCAAGAAGATGGTCTATAAATAGCTTTATCTTGCTGTCGGGAAGAGCAAAGCAGGTTCCGTGCAGCTTTGTGATAAAGGTACGCATTCCTTTTACAAATTCGGTACCGTAGCTTCCTGCCGTGCAGATAAGAGTTCCGTGCTGGAAGAAGGACAGATCCTCCTGAATGCCTTCTTTTCCGTATGGGACGACGGTTATTTCAGATGCCATGCGGGAAACTGCCGCAAAGATCAGGTCGGGGTCGTCAATGAAAAGTCCGTGCATGATAGTGATAGCCATCATATCAGACAGATTTCCTCCCGTGTATGTGGTCGCCTTACTGCTTCCTCTGAGTGTGCCGCGTCCGATCACCTTATCCATTTTGCTTATCTGATCCTCAGAGAGATACGGAGAAAGCATAAGACCTATAGCCGCCATATAACGCGGAGCGGATATTTCATTGTACCACCAGTTTACAGAGCAGGTTATATCCTTGTTGAGCCAATAGTCCAGTACGGAAAGTACTGTTTTTCTCGCCTCGGCATCATTTTTGAGGCGTTCTTCTCCGTATGCCGATATAAGTATCTTGAGAAAATTAAGATGGTTTATAGTATCCCAGTTGGATTTGCTGTCCGAATTGTAATTGACGTTTTTAAAATAGCTTCCGTCCTCGGATGCGACAAGCTGTTTTAAGTGAGTCTGTACAGTGTTTTCGTTTGGTGTGCCCCATTGCTCATTGTAATAAAGTGAATAGAGCTTGTTAAAATCAGTAGCGATATTTTCGTTTGTATACGTATCTAAAGGATATGCGGGATTTCCGAGCAGGATCTCAGTATCTTTGCCGACGTAATCTTTGGCTACTATAAGATTGCTCATACCTCCGTCGGCAGATATGTAATCAACAATTATTCTGTGCCAGTTTTCTTTCTCTTCAAAGCAAAGACAGTACAATCTTCTTTTTCCCGATGTAATCATGCCTCCAAACTCCGAATAGTTTTCAGGAAGATTATCTGCGGATATTTCTATCGGTTCGGGATCTGTATCAAGGCAGTTCTTTGAAATATAGATATTGTCGGTAGATTTGTTCCTTGCCTCAAAATATACAACTATCAGAGTTTTTCCGTCTGCAGCCGTTACTCCTCCGAAGCTCTTCTTACATTCCACTCCGAGAAGTGTCCAGTTTACCTTTCCGTCGGCAGATACCTCTACATCCTCACCTATTTCCCCTGCATTAGTTGTATCGGCAGGCGTGGTGACGTCGGTAGTTGTGCCCGGAGCGTCGCTCGGCTTATTTATGCACCCCGAAAGTGCAGGGAAGAGATAGATGATCGAAAGAATAAAAGAGATGAGTCTTATGCTTCGTTTCATAAATATTACCTCACTTACATTTGCCCAAAATCAGACGTGATCAGAATTCTATGGCGACTATCTTGTTTGCAAAGAAGAATTTTCCGAAAATATATTTGTCGGAGGCACTCTCGGTGAGAGTTATCACTTTCCCTTCGTAATAGTCAAGATCCTCTCCCATGGCCGGCCCCTTCATTTCCTTAACGCAACCGTTAAGATAATAAAGCGGAGCACCGTCGAGTGTAAGTCCGGAGTCTATTGCATCAGCTTCGTTGTATACGTAATATACCGTATCGGACAGACCGTAGGAGGTGGAAAGGACTACCTTCCCGTCGGGAGTGAAGCACGCACCCTGTACCTTGTCTCTTACCGAGTATATTTTTATAGGCGTGGTAAGATCATTTACAGAATATTTTGTTATGATCGCGTGATAAAGCCCGTCGTTTGTCTGATACGGATGCTTGGTTACGTATTTTCCGCCGTCGTGGAATTCTCCAACGTACACGTAGTTTTCATCCGAGTAGACAAAGGAAGCGGAATTGTTTACCTTGGTACCTTTTCCTATATCGACAGAGTCTCCGTTATTAAGCGAAAGGATCTCCGAGAGAGAAAATGTGTAAAGCTTGCTTCCGTTTGCAAGGTATACCGTATCACCCGTGATAGCCATACCTCCGGCATGTCCGGTGAATACCTCACCGTCTCTCGTAAGATTTACGTAATATGAATCGTTATCCGAATCGGTAACGTATATCCTGCTGTTTGTTTTGTCGGTCATGTATCCGCAGACAAGTATTTTTTCGTTTTCCTCGGATACTGCAATGCCTTGGCATACAAAGTTATCGTGAATGCCGGGATTCTTGCAAATATTTGTTTTTGATGAATAATAGTCTGAGTATATAAAGAATTTTGCTATGTTAAGCCCACCCCAAACCAGCAGCACGAGAGATGCTGCAAAAATAACGGCGATCAAAAGAATTTTCAGAATGATCATAGATACCTTTTTCATAAAACCTCCTGTTGCGGACACGTATTGATCGTTTGTCCGCTATTATACTTAAATTATAACACAATAATGTGTGTGTGTCAATAAAAAGGCGCAAATAAATTATCTGATCGCACTCGGAGGAAAGCCGAAAGTTTTTTTGTACAAACGGTAGAAGCTTGAATAGTCTCCGAAATTATATTTTTCGCACGCGTCGATCGGTCTCATACCGTTTACTATATCAGAGTGCGCTGAGTATATTTTTTTCTGCATTATATATTTTTTAAGTCCTATGTGCATTTCCTGAGAAAAAATATTCTGTACGTATGATTTTGAAAGCAGAAAATGGTGAGCAATGTTTTCCGCGTCGAGATCGTCTGTGATGCGCTCGGATATATATTTTACCATTTCTTCGATATAGGTGACGTACTTGCTTCGCCCCGAGCTGAGATCGCTTTTTCTGTATGAGCAATAAGTCAGAAGCTCTCTTATCAAAGCGACGGCACATTGCTCAAAGTCTTCGGATGAATATGCCTTTTCGTAAACGTCAAGGCGTTTGAAGAAGCTTTTGATCTCGGCATCATCCTTGATGCTTATCATAAGGGGCGGTGCAAACAGTTTTCTGTAATGCTCCTCTCCAACCGCATCGGGTGAGATACCTATTACGTAGTTTTCATATCTGGCGCCTGACGTCGGTATCAGATAGTGATATGTCGCCGCGGGGATAAAAAGCATATCGTAAGGCGAAGGGCTGAACACTTGACCGTCAATATTGTAATTTGCATCACCGCTTATGAAGAGAAGTATCTCGCAGTGATTGTGTATGTGGTTGAAATAAATACTCTCGTGGGGATGCTCAATGCATTTGTGCGACACCTCGAGAATGCTTTTTCCGATTTGCTTTTCAAACATTTTACGCCCTGCCTCCATTTAAAACAGCTTCTGTTTTTATTATATCATAAAAAAGTAGAAAATGCAATAGTAAAGATAAAAATAACAATTCCAATTCATTTTTTATTATGTTATACTAAATAAAAACTTCTTTCTACAGGGAGAAAACAAAATGAATAAAATGAGAGTTGCAATAATAGGGCAGGGAAGAAGCGGAAGAAATATTCACGGACGCTTCTTTAAAAGCGAAAGTAATGATTTTTGCGAGGTGGTCTGCGTAGTTGAGCAGGATGACGAGCGCAGAAAGAGAGCGGCAGAAGAATACGGATGCGATACGGTATCCGATTACACCGAGCTCTTTGGCAGAAAGGATATAGATCTTGTCGTAAATGCAAGCTATTCTCACATGCATTATCCGATAACAAAGGACCTTCTTGAGCACGGCTTTAACGTTCTGTCAGAAAAACCGTTCGGAGGATCGTATTATGAATGCAATGATCTTATTCTGACCGCAAAGAAAAACAACGTATCGGTATCCGCGTTCCATCAATCGCTCTATGCACCGTCATTCCTCAATGTGAAAGACATCATATCGAGCGGAAAGATAGGAGACGTTCTTCAGATAAGCCTCAAATATTCGGGATTTGCAAGACGTTGGGACTGGCAGACTCTTCAGTGCTGCTGCGCCGGCGGAGTTTATAACACAGGTCCTCACCCGGTCGGTCAGGCTCTTGACCTTCTCGGATGGGATGAGAATGCAAGAGTTGTGTTCTCCTCTCTAAAAGCAGTGCTTACAAGCGGAGACGGAGACGATTACGGTAAAATTATAATTGCCGCTCCCGGCAAGCCGGTCGTTGATATCGAGGTCATTTCCGCCGATGCATACGCAGGTGATTTTGTTTTCAAGATATTTGGAAGCAAAGGAACGCTCATGTCCACGAATTCCGCATATAAATTAAAATATATAGACGATTTTTCAAACTATCCCGAGCGCCCTGTTATCAGAGAATCATTGTCTGATGAAAACGGCATGCCCGTGTACTGCTCGGAAAAGCTTCAGTTTATTGAAGAAAATGAGAAGATATCAGGCAGCTCGTTTGACGTTGCGGTTGCAAAGTTTTATAGGATGCTTTACAATAACGTTATGCTCGGTGAGCCTCTTGATATCACCGCAGAGCATGCCGCGCAAGTAATAGGAATAATAGAAGCATGCCATGCGGAAAATCCGCTTCCGCTTAAATTCAACTGAGAGGTGCCTATATGTATAAAATAGCAATACTCGGATGTGAAAATTCACATGCCGACAGCTTTCTTAAGCTTATTTCTTCAGGACTTTATCCCGATATAGAAGTAATAGGCGTCTACAGTAACGAAGGCGAGCCCGCAAAAAAGCTTAATGAAAAATACGGTGTACCCGTTTTGGATGACTATAAAGATGTGGTCGGCAAAGTGGACGGAATAATGATAACCGCCCGACACGGTGACAATCACTATAAATACGCAAAGCCGTATATTGACTGCGGCATACCTATGTTTATAGATAAACCTATCACTTGCTCCGAGGAGGAAGCGTGCGCATTTATGACCGAAGCCAAGGAAAAGCGACTTCGTCTGTGCGGAGGAAGCACCTGTGCGGCACTCTCGGAGACTCTGGAGCTTGCAAAGGCAGTGCGAGAAAAGGAGGCCGGAGAGCTTCGCGGCGGAAGTCTTGCATGCCCGATACATCTTGACAGCCCATACGGAGGATTCTATTTCTATGCTCAGCATCTTATAGAGGTAATGACGACCGTCTTCGGAGAGGACGTAAAGGGAGTAACCGCCGAAAAGCACGACGGATATCTTACCTTTACCGCCCATTATGACAATTTCAACGTTATGGGAACTTATCTTGAGAAGATATCCTACTATACAGTATCTCTTTACGGATCAAAGTCCGCAATGTCAAGGGTGCTCACCTTTACTCCGGACAGCTTCAGACATGAGATGAACGATATGCTCGATCTTCTTTCCGGAAAGCCTATGAAAAAGACGTATGAAAGCTTTGTCGTTCCCGTATTTGTCATGAACGCAGTACTCAGATCGCTTGAGAGCGGAAAACGCGAGGAAGTCTATAAAATATCTTTTTAACGGAGAGAAAAATGCTTATAAAACAGATAAAAACAGAAAAGCTCGATACCTTTGTTTACAGCGACAGAGCAAATATGGGTATTGCCGCGGGAAAAGCAGCGGCAGATGCAATATGCAGAGTAATAGAGAAAAAGGGAAGCGCAAACGTTGTTTTTGCGGCTGCCCCCTCACAGAACGAGATGCTTGAAGCACTTATAGGTGAGAATATCGATTTCTCACGTGTAAATGCATTTCATATGGACGAATACGTCGGACTAGGAATCGATGACCCTCAGTCATTTGCGCGCTATCTTTCAGACCACCTGTTCTCCCGCGTGCGGTTCGCTTCGGTCAATTATATCAACGCCAAAAAAGACGTTGACAGTGCATGTGCACATTATGCCGCGTTACTTGAAAAATTCCCGCCTGACGTCGTATGCATGGGCATAGGAGAGAACGGACATATTGCGTTCAACGATCCCCCCGTCGCGGATTTTAACGATAAAGTGCTTATAAAGGGTGTTGAGCTCGACAGCGTCTGCCGTATGCAGCAGGTTCACGACGGATGCTTCCCGAATATAGATTCTGTTCCGAGATACGCAGTGACTCTTACCGTGCCTGCACTTATGTCGGCAAAGAGTCTTATCTGTACAGTTCCCGCAAGTACCAAAGCAGCTGCGGTAAAGGCCATGCTATGCGGTGAATACGGAGAGGTATGTCCCGCTACAGCCCTGAGAAAGCACGCTTGTGCAAAAATGTTCCTTGACCCCGACAGTGCCGCGCTTGTGATGTGACTATGAAGATAAAAATACTTTTTTACGGATTTCGTCACGGTCATATAAACTCTCTTTATAAAAGAGTTGTAAGCTCTGATATAGCCGTGGTAGCCGGATGCGTGGAGGAAAATATATCAGCCAGAGAAAACGCAGAAAAAAAGCTCGGAGCGGTATTTTCTGATATTGCGTATGATGAGTGGCTGGATTCCGACATAGATGCCGTAGCCATAGGAAACGAGTACGGAAAAAGAGGAAAAGCAATAATCAAGGCCCTGAATGCAGGAAAACACGTTATAGCCGATAAGCCTATATGCACGGATATTGCAGAGCTTGAAGAAATAATTCGCCTTTCACGCGAGCGGGAACTTCAAGTTATGTGTATGCTTGACCTTCGCTATATCCCCCAGAGCCTTAGCGCAAAAAAAATACTCGATTCAAGGGAGCTGGGTGAGGTCCGTAACCTTTCCTTCAACGGACAGCACTGTATAGATTATAAGAACCGTCCGTCATGGTATTTTGAAGAGGGAATGCACGGCGGAACTATAAACGATCTCGCAATTCACGGTATAGATCTCGTGAGAATGCTGACCGGTGAAGAGATCGAAAAAGTGGATGCCGCGCGCGTTTGGAATTCTTACGCATATAAGCATGAGCATTTTAAGGATTCCGCGCTCTTTATGGCACGCCTGTCTAACCGTGCGGGAGTTCTCGCTGACGTTTCTTATTCCGCACCTACGCAGGTGTTCTCAATGCCTACGTACTGGGAGTTCAATATCTGGTGCGAGAAGGGACTTGTCACCTTTAACTTTGTTGATAAGACAGTAACGGTATACAGAGAAGGAGCAAAGGCCCCCGAGATATACTCCGAAGCACCTGACAGAAGGTATGATTGGCTTGATGAATTTGCGGAAGCCATAGATAAAAACGACCGCACGGCAACCGAAAACGTTTTTGCGTCTACAAGGACCGCACTTTGGATACAAAGTATTGCCGATAAGGAGAACAGCTTATGAAATATCGCTTGTGTAACGGGAGCGTTGTAACAGACGCATCCGTCATTGAGAAGGATGTTCTTATAAAAGACGGCATTATCGAAGCCGTTACGGACAGAGATATTATTACGGATGGATACGCGCGTATTGATTGCAGAGAGCTTTTTATATCCCCGGGATTTGTTGATATACATCAGCACGGCGGAGGCGGAAGCGATTATATGGATGATGATCCGGACGCATATCTGAATGCAACGAATGCCCATCTTACGCATGGGGCTACGTCACTTATGCCTACGCTTCTTTCCGCGGATACCGAGAACACTCTCCGTGCCGTAAGAGCGTATAAGAAAGCTAAAAGCGATCCGCGTATCAAGGCTGATCTTATAGGTCTGCATATCGAAGGACCGTATATCTCTCCGCACCAGGCAGGCGCGCAAAAGCCCGAGCATATACGTGCGTTTGACGAGAGAGAATATAAAGCTATAGTAAAAGAGGGTGACGGACACATAAAAAGATGGAGCGTCGCCCCCGAGATCGACGGTGTCGAGAAATTTGCCGCCTTTGCCAAGGAAAATCAGATCACCCTCAGCATCGCACATTCAAATGCTGATCTCGATACCGTCCTTCGCGCATATGAGATGGGATTTCATCATATTACACACTTTTATTCCTGCGTAAGTACAATAGTGAGAAGGGGTGGCTTTCGCGTTCCCGGCGTTCTCGAGGCGGGATATTATATCGACGGAATGAACGTTGAAATAATAGCGGACGGCTGCCATCTTCCTCATTCCTTGCTGCGCTATGTCGTTAAATTTAAAGACAGAGACAGGGTCGCACTTATAACCGACGCCATGCGCGGTGCGGGACAGACCGAGGGAAAAAGCTTTCTCGGAAGCATGGACGACCCGTTGCCTGTTATAATAGAGGACGGAGTTGCAAAGCTTGAGGACAGAAGCGCATTTGCGGGCAGCGTAGCCACTGCGGACCGCCTCGTCAGAAATATGCTTATGTGTGGACTAAGTATCCCGGAAGCAATTCAGATGATCACGGTAAATCCTATATCTATGATGGGGCTTGACCTCAAAAAGGGACGTATTGCCCCCGGTTACGATGCGGATATATGTGTTTTTGATTCTGATATAAACGTAAAAAAGGTTTTTTGCGGCGGAGAACCCGTTTTGTAAAGCAAATTTAAAACAAAGGAGAAATATGTATGAATACCGATATGAAGGGAATTTTCACAGCTCTGCTTACTCCGTTTGATAAGAACGATAACGTAAACGAAAAGGAGCTTGAAAAGCTTGTAAGACATAACGTTAATATGGGTGCTTCGGGCTTTTACGTAGGCGGAAGCACTGCGGAAGCGTTCTTCCTTTCAACAGAGGAGAGAAAGCTCATAATGGACGTAGTAAAAGATACCGCTCCCGAAAAAACACTTATCGCGCACATAGGCTCTCTTCGTGAAAAAGAAGCACATGAGCTTTCCGCACATGCAAATAAGCTTGGCTATAAGGCAATATCATCGGTAGCCCCCTTCTATTTCAAGTTTACGTTTGAAGAGATAAAAGGGTACTATATCCGACTTGCCGAAAATTCGGATATCCCTATGCTTGTATATCATTTTCCGGGCTTCTCCGGAGTGAATATGGGTATGGGCGAGATAAGCCAATTCCTTTCGGATGACAGATTCATAGGTATAAAATACACCTCGAACGATTTCTTCACAATGGAGCAGTGCAAGAGTCGTTTCCCGGATAAGGTCGTATACAACGGATATGACGAGATGTTCCTTTGCGGACTTTCTATGGGTGCTGACGGAGGTATAGGAAGCACGTATAACTTTATGGCAGATAAGTTTGTCAGAATACAAAAGCTTTTTGATGAGGGAAGAATTTCGGAAGCACAGGAAGTGCAAAAGGAAGCAAACCGTATTATTTCAATACTTTGCAAGATAGGTGTTATGCCTGCAGAGAAGGAGGTGCTCTGTCAACTCGGATTCGATTTCGGTAAATGCCGTCCTCCGTTCTCGTCGCCGAATGAAGAAGCCCGTGATCTTATCGCAAAGGAGATAATTCCGTATGTTACCGCACTATAAGATCGGTGACGCTCGCCCGATAGAAAAGGCTAACGGCAAGGAATATGCTCTTTGTCGGATACCCGGTATGGTCCTTACCGCAAAAAACACCCTGATAGCTTACTACGAATGCAGAAGCGAGGTCAGTGATTGGGCAAGAATAGATATCCGAGTGATTAGGAGCACAGACCTCGGAGACAGCTTTTCAGAGGTGCTTCTCATCAAGGGGGAGGGGGATACTCTCAACAACCCTGTAATGACTGTGAAGGACGGTGTGATCCATTTCACATTTCTTCGTAATTACAACAGACTTTATTACTGCAAGAGCACTGACGACGGAAAAAGCTTCAGTACACCTAAGGATATAACACACGTTCTTGAAGAAGGCGGAAAATATACCGTCGCTGCTACCGGCCCGGGGCACGGGATAGTATGTGGTGGAAATATACTTATTCCTCTTTGGTTCGGATATAATCCGAACGATCCTATGGCGCACCATCCCTCCGCCGTGCGTACTCTTTATTCTCAGAACGACGGAGAGAGCTGGAGGCTGGGTGATATCATAGGAGGAGACGTGCTTACAGATGCAAATGAAAGCGCATTTGCACTTACCGATGACGGAAAAGTATTGGTTTCTGTTCGACATTGTACGGAAGGGAAAAGGAACAGAGCGATTGCCAAAAGCCCGAACGGTTACTCGGATTGGTCAAAAGCAGAGTTTTGTGACATGCTGCCCGATCCGCGATGTATGGGAAGTATGTTTTCATACGACGGAAGAATATATCACATAAATTGTGTTTCGCCCGACGGAAGAAAGGATCTTACTCTAAAAATAAGTGATGATAATTTCAGAACTTACGAGGCTATTCTCATATCAAAGCTCGGTGGATATTCCGATATAGCTGTAAACGATGAGCACGTTTTCATATTTTTTGAGAGAGACGTCCTGCATAAAAATGATCCGGAAAATAACGACGGCTTATATTTTGTGAGGCTTGACGTGATAAAATAAACCATTTCGAAGCTATTCGAAAGCGAATAAAAATTATTTTGAGGTGAGAAAAATGAAGCTGTACGATATCTCCCAAGAGGTATTCTCGTGTGCAGTATATCCCGGAGATCCGTCTCCGAGCAAGAAAACGCTTGCTTCTATGGAGAGTGGAGCGCTGTATAACCTGACAGCATTTTCTATGTGCGCGCATAATGGAACACATATAGACGCTCCGTTCCATTTTATAAACGACGGAAAGACGGTGGAAAGTCTTGAGCTTTCAAGGCTGATAGGCCCCGCATACGTATATGAGCATAACGGTATAGTGACCGAGGAAGATATAAAACGGTTGCTTGAGAAAATAAAGACAGTAGATGCCGAAGCCGCAAAAAGAATACTGATAAAGGGCAAGGCAGAGCTTTCGCTTGAGGCGGCAAAGGTCCTCGCCTGTGAGAAAATATATCTGTACGGGAATGAGTCGCAGACGGTCGGACCCGAAAACGCCCCCATGGCAGTTCATAAGGTTCTTCTTGGTGCGGAGGTGGTGCTTCTCGAGGGAGTCAGACTTTCTGACGTGCCCGAAGGAATATATCTTCTCTTCGCCGCTCCGCTTTCTCTTGCAGGAGCGGACGGATCTCCCTGCAGGGCGGTTCTTGCAGAAATGAAACAATAGGAAAGAGGACTCGCGTAAGGGCGTGCATAATTAGCGGAGAATTATGTACGGTTGTTTAATAATTGCTCCGCTGTAAACAAATAATTGACCCCAACAGATTTTTTAAGGTCTGTTGGGGTTTGCTATTACATAAACAATTTAGTTTATATTATTGTTTTTCCATTTTATGATTTTATCGATGTTCGAGGAACTTAAACACCAAATTGTGTATTTCTTGTTGTCTACTGTTTTTATGGTCACTTTATTTGAAGAGCCACTTCTACCGTGTACTAATTTAGAATGTATGGATTTAATGTGATTTTTGTATATTGAACTAATACCAGCCCATATAAGCCAGTTTTCCGAAAGATACAATGTCGTTTCTAAATGAATAACATTATAGTCATCAAATTGAACTCCATATTGCTGTTCTTGCATTTTTATCATTTTCTTGAACCGTATAGTGGATAAAGAAGCTATTGCAACACATATAGCTGCAATTACAAAAGGGGCAAATGCAATTAAAGTATCTTCGGGAATGACATCATATATCAGGGATACGATAAACAAAGGTATAAATGCAATACTTGCACAGAATAAAGCTAACAAACAGTTACGTTTGGTATAGATATGTATGTATTTGTCTATCATGAATATTCCTTTCTTTTTATCGCCAGTTTCGCCTTTGTATTACGGCGTTGCAAGCAACGTGGGCACAGGGCAAAGCCCATACCCCTAAGGTTGCGCGTATCCAAAGGCTCTCCCTTTGGCCTCCCGCGATAGCGGGTGAGAGGGGATTTTCTCGCCACGATTTACCCTCTCCGTCGGCTTCGCCGCCACCTCTCCCAAAGGGAGAGGCTTTTTTCGTTAGCCTCATTATATCACAAATCGGCAGAGAAAACAAGTTCTCTGCCGAAGTTTTGTGCCTGCCAATTCTCCGCTAAGAATGCAGAGAGAAGAGTCCTCTTTTTTTGTTATATATGTTATGCAAGCTTTTTTTCAAGCCTTTCTCTTATAGCCTTTATAAACGCAGAAGAGTTAACGGCAGTTGCACTAACGCCCTCGCTTACAAGACCTACAAGATCCTTTGTCATTATACCGTCGTTAAGTGTATCTATACATGCGGCTTCAAGCTTTTCGGCGAAATCAACGAGATCCGGAAGTCGGTCAAGCTCACCTCTCTTGCGAAGCGCACCCGACCATGCAAAGATAGTAGCTATCGGATTTGTGGAGGTTTCTTCTCCCTTGAGGTAACGATAATAGTGGCGTGTTACCGTTCCGTGAGCTGCCTCATATTCATATTTTCCGTCCGGGGAGACAAGCACTGACGTCATCATAGCGAGAGAACCGAATGCTGTCGACACCATATCCGACATGACGTCTCCGTCATAGTTCTTGCATGCCCAGATATAACCGCCCTCGCTGCGTATTACTCTTGCTACGGCATCGTCAATAAGCGTGTAGAAATATGTAATTCCGAGCTCGTCGAATTTTGCCTTGTACTCATTGTTGAATATATCCTGGAAGGTAAGCTTAAAGGTTTGATCGTATTTCTTAGAGATAGTGTCCTTTGTGGCAAACCAAAGATCCTGCTTTGTGTCTATAGCGTATTGGAAGCACGAGCGAGCAAATGATTCTATCGAGCTATCCTTGTTATACTGCCCCTGAAGAACGCCTCCGCATTCAAAGTCATAGATAGTTTCGCGGAATTCGCTTCCGTCCTCACCTGTGAAAAGAAGCTCTGCCTTTCCTTTTGAAGGAACTCTGTACTCGACCGCCTTGTAAACGTCACCGTAAGCGTGTCTTGCGATAGTTATGGGCTTTGTCCAGTTGCGTACTACAGGCTTTATAGAGTCGATAAGAATAGGTGCGCGGAATACCGTTCCGTCAAGAATGGCACGTATAGTTCCGTTGGGGCTCTTCCACATCTCGCTGAGATTGTATTCCTCAACTCTCTGCTTATTGGGAGTAATGGTAGCACATTTTACCGCAACTCCGTATTTTTGAGTAGCGTATGCGCTGTCATACGTGACCTTGTCCTTTGTTCTTTCGCGTTCTACAAGACCGAGATCGTAATACTCTGTGTTCAATTCGACAAAGGGAAGAAGAAGCTCATCCTTTATCATTCTCCAAAGTATTCTTGTCATTTCATCGCCGTCCATCTCTACGAGCGGCGTTGTCATTTTAATTTTTTTCATAGTTCAATACCTCCGAACCGTTGAAAATTTTGAGATACGTATATTATATCACATTTACTGCCGGATGTCAATCTTCTGCAGTGAAAAAATAAAATATATTCGAATTTTCCGGCGACGTATTCTTGTTGACAAAGGAGCAGATGTGTGATATAATTATTATGTATCACTTTAATAAAAGGAGAAATGAATGCAGGAATTATTTTTAAAGCAAATAACGTTTGAAAAAGAGCTGCCTGCCGACAGCTATCTTTCGGATATTCCGGTCGTTAAGAACCTTTACAGATGGGGTACTTTCAAATTTAATTCCCCCGTTACCTTTTTTGTGGGAGAAAACGGAGTAGGGAAGTCCACACTGATAGAAGCTATTGCTGTATCAATGGGATTCAATCCTGAGGGAGGAAGCCTTAATTATTCATTTTCTACCTTCTGCAGTCATTCCGACCTTTATAAATATATCCGCGTAGGAAAGAGTGCAAGACGCAGACGTGACGGCTTCTTTTTGCGCGCCGAAAGCTTTTACAATGCGGCAAGCTATATAGAGGAGCTTGATAAGATACCCGCATTCTCTCCGCCTCTTATTGACTCCTACGGAGGCGTGTCGCTTCATGAAAAGTCACACGGTGAGAGCTTTATGGCTTTGCTTGAAAATCGTTTTTCGGGAAACGGAATATATATACTCGATGAGCCCGAGTCAGCGCTTTCACCGCGAAGTATAATGCGTATGCTTGTTATTATGAATGATCTTGTTAAGGCCGGCTCGCAATTTATAATCTCTACTCACTCACCTATTCTTACCTCCTTCCCCGGAGCGGAAATATATCAGCTTACAGAAGAGGGAATAGAGCTTACGCCATATAAGGAAACCGAGCATTTTAATCTTACAAAGCGATTTTTAAACGATCCCGAAAGAATGCTGAGGCTTCTGTTTGATGAATGAACCGAGCAATATTGATGATAATAATATCACATATATTTCTTGTTTTTTTCGACGCAAACAAAGTTTATTAATCAATAATTAACATTTTATTTAGTGCAAAGTCTTGAAATATTTAATAGAATAATGTATAATATTGTGGGTTAGAATGGTGGTATGATTTTTGAGTTTTCTGCTGTTTTCCCCACTTTGAAACGAATGGATTTTCACCGTGCCGGCAATCGGATATGTGAATAAAGAGCACAATATTAAAAAAAGGATGGGCTGACGTGATATACGATATACAGAAAGCAAACGTATGGAAAAGAATATCTGCGTATATTTTTGATATTATTCTTATCGGAATAGCAGCGGTCGGATTTGCTTTCCTTTTCTCAAATCTGCTTGGATACGATTCATATGCCTCCGACCTTTCGGCATTGTATGAAAAATATGAGACCGAGTACCGAGTCGATTTTGATATTACAGCTTCCGAATACGATGCCCTTGGCGAGAGTGAGAAAAACGCTTACGATACGGCTATAAAAGCTCTTTCGGCGGACGCAGAGGTCAATTATACGTATTCTATGATGCTGAATCTGACTCTTATAATGATAACGTTCGGCATACTTTTTGCGTTTATCATTTTTGAATTTGTAATTCCTCTTGCCCTTCGCAACGGTCAGACGCTCGGCAAGAAAATATTCGGAGTATGCCTTATAAGGAAGGACGGAGTGAAGGTAAATGCACTTCTTTTGTTTGTCCGCACTATACTCGGAAAATTCACACTTGAAACTATGATACCGGTTCTTATAGTTATAATGTTTTATTTCAACGTTATAGGCGTTTTCGGAACATTTGTAATTCTGCTTCTCTTTTGCGGTCAGATATTAGTCGTTTCTGCCACGAAGAACAATCTCGCTATCCATGACCTGCTGGCTCAGACGGTAGCTGTCGATATCTCAAGTCAGATGATATTTGATAGCTATGAGGATATGATCGAATATAAAAAAAGGCTTCATGCAGAGGACGTGAGCAGAGCAGAATATAGCTAAGATATCTTTTTAATTCAATTCTATAAATTATTACTGAAAGAAAAGGAATGTCAATTTTATGAAAGTCGAATTGCAAAATCTTACGAAGATCTTCCCATCCAGAAACAAAAAGAGTAATGAGGAAGTTGTTGCTGTAAACGATTTTACATTACAGATTCCCGACGGAAAGCTTGTAGGCCTTCTCGGCCCGTCCGGCTGCGGTAAGAGTACTACTCTCTACATGATAAGCGGACTTCAGAAGCCTTCCGGCGGAAAGATCTTTTTCGGTGAGGATGACGTAACAGAGCTTACGGCAGAGAACCGCGGAGTAGGACTTGTTTTCCAGAACTACGCGCTTTATCCACACCTTACGGTAAAGCAGAACATACTCTTTCCTCTGCAGAACCTTAAAGGAGAGTACAAGCTCTCAAAGCAGCAGATGCTCGACCGAGCATACGAGGCGGCACGTCTTGTTCAGATAGACGAGCTTATGGACAGAAAGCCGAGCGAGCTTTCCGGAGGTCAGCAGCAGAGAGTCGCTATAGCCCGCGCACTTGTTAAAATGCCGAAGGTGCTTCTTCTCGACGAGCCTCTTTCCAACCTTGACGCGCGTCTCAGACTTCAGACACGTGAAGAGATCAGAAGAATACAGAAAGAGACGGGAATTACAACGATATTCGTAACTCATGACCAGGAAGAAGCCATGAGTATTTCGGATATGATAGTTGTAATGAAGCTTGGCGTGGTTCAGCAGGTAGGTAAGCCTCAGGACGTATACGATGATCCGACAAATCTCTTTGTCGCAAAGTTCCTTGGCACTCCTCCCATAAACGTATTCGAAGGAAGAGTGGAGAACGGAACTGTTTATATCGGTGATGACGCCGTTATGCAGGTCTCCGGAGTTGAGGATCAGCTTGTTACCGTTGCAATAAGACCCGAAGGGTTTATTCCGGAAGATAACGGCCCCCTCTGCTGTAATCTCGTAAGCCTCGAGGTTATGGGTAGAGACGTAAGCGTCGTATCAAAGCATGCAGCGGCAGTAAGCCCGATTATTCGTTCCATAATCAATTCGGATGCAAAGATAGATACTTCCGCAGAGTGCGTAAGATATTCTTTGAAGCCGAATAAGATCTTCCTCTTCGGTAAGGAAGACGAAAAGAGAATATATTTTGAGGTGAAATGATATGGTAGAAAGCAAACACCAATGGAAAGCATGGTTGTATCTTTCTCCTGCGATCGTTCTGCTTTTGATATTCACCGTTTGGCCGATAATCAATACTCTCAGAATGGCATTTCTCGAAGGATACAGCACAATGGGTGCAGTGGGCGGCATAACGTATAATTTCGGTATTGGAAACTTCAAGCAGGTGCTTCAGTACAAGGACTTTATAAGCTGTCTTACGAATACTATGCTGCTTTGCGTACTCACAGTTCCTCTTTCGACGATCCTTGCATTGCTTATCGCGGTTTGCCTTAATGCGATAAAGCCGCTCCAGAGATTTCTTCAGACAGTATTCTTTCTCCCCTACGTAACAAACTCGATTGCTATCGGTATGGTTTTTGCCGCAATGTTCAATATGGTCGGTTCTGCCTTCGGAGGAGAGAACGAGATCATAATCACTGCAGGTATAATCAATAACGTTATAGAGTTTTTCGGAGGAGAAAGAGTTAACTGGATAAACTCAGGATCCTCTTACCTTGCAAATATCACTGTTATGGTGATATATATAGTATGGAACGCTCTTCCGTTCAAGATACTGATACTTCTCGGCGGTCTCCAAAGTATAAACAAGCAGTATTACGACGCTGCAAAGGTAGACGGAACCTCGAGAGTAAGAGTCTTTACAAAGATAACCGTTCCGCTCCTTTCCCCCATGCTTGCTTACGTCGTTATAACAGGCTTTATAGGCGGATTCAAGGAGTACTCAAGTATAGTAGGTATATTCGGAGACGATATGGGACCCACCGGTGATCCCCGCCGTCTTAATACAATGGTCGGATTCATTTACGACTCACTTGCCAACCACCAGGGACGTGCAAGCGCGGCGGCACTTATCCTGTTTTGCATCATATTTGTCGTAACTATGATAAATCTGTATGTCAGCAAGAAGAAGACACATTATTAAGGAGGTGCGATATGTCGGATAAAACAGTTAAAATATACGAAAAGGACCTGCACGACGCCACCTCAAAGCAGCGGTTTGTGAAGGTTGGAGTTCAGGTACTCATATACGCCTTCCTCATATTAATGGCTATAATAATCATCTTCCCGTTCTACTGGATGCTTATCTCCTCGGTAAAATCTCTCGAGGAATATAAGCAAACTATCCCGTCGCTCTTCCCCAAAGAGATCCTCTGGAGTAACTACGTTGAGGCGTTTAATCAGGCAAGCCTTGGAAGACTCTTTATGAACACTCTTTACGTCGGAATCGTATCCACATTGCTGTCCCTTGTGATCACAGTGCTTTCGGCATTTGCATTCGCAAGACTTGAGTTCAAGGGCAAGAACGCACTGTTTGCCGCACTGCTCGCAACGATGATGATTCCCGGAGAACTTTTCACGATAACAAACTATGCGACGGTTAATAGCTTCGGATGGATGGAGTCGTTTGAGGTCCTTATAATTCCTTTTCTCGTGAGCGTGTTCTACATATATCTGCTCAGACAGAACTTTATGCAGATTCCCAACGAGCTTTATCTCGCCGCAAAGGTCGACGGTACCGGAGACCTCAAGTATCTCTGGAAGGTAATGATACCTCTCGCTCTGCCCACACTCATTTCAATAACGATACTTAAGATGATGGGTGCGTGGAACTCTTACGTATGGCCGAGACTCGTTGCTAACGATGAGGCTCACCGCCTTATTACGAACGGACTTCGTAACGCATTCACCGAATCGACAGGTGACGTAAATATTCCCGTACAGATGGCGGCCGTCGCCATAGTTTCTTTCCCGCTCTTCCTCGTATTCGTTTTCCTCAGGAAATATATTATGAAGGGCGTATCGAGAAGCGGAATCAAAGGTTAATAAGATCAGGCACCACCTGACTTGTTATATATTTTATTTTTTATGAAAGGATAAAAACCATCATGAAGAGAATACTTACAGCTGTAGTATTACTTATCACTCTTTGCATGAACTGCTTTATGTTTGCAAGCTGCAAGGATTCGGCAGTTGCTCCCGATTTCGTTGTTCCCGAGGGCGGTTATGACGGAAGCGAAGTAACGATCAAATTCTATCACACAATGGGCGCAAACCTCCGCGAGGTTCTCGAGCGCTATATCGTTGAGTTTAACAAGCTCTATCCCAATATCCATATTGAGCACGAGCAGGTAGGCAGTTATGATGACGTTCGCGACCAGATCAAGACACAGATCACAGTCGGCAATCAGCCTCATATAGCTTACTGCTACCCCGACCACGTTGCTCTTTACAATCTCGCTAAGGCAGTTGTTCCGCTCGACGACCTTATCGCAAGTGATATAACAGTTTCGAGAAACGACGGCACAACAGAGACTCTCGGTCTTACCGAAGCTCAGATAGCTGACTTCATCAAGGGTTATTATGAAGAAGGTAAGCAGTTTGGCGACGGCAAGATGTACACACTTCCTCTTTCAAAGTCTACAGAGGTTCTTTATTACAACAAGACATTCTTTGCAGCAAACAACCTTACACCTCCCACCACTTGGGAAGAGATGGAAGACGTTTGTGCAAAGATCAAGGCTATTGACCCCGATTCTATCCCTCTCGGATATGACTCCGAGTCCAACTGGTTCATTACCATGTGCGAGCAGTACGGTACCGAGTACACAAGCGCAACAGGTGAGCACTTCCTCTTTGATAACGAGCAGAACAGAAACTTTGTTGAAAAGTTCAGAGAGTGGTATCAGAAGGGCTACGTAACCACTAAGGAGCTTTCCGGTGGTTATACATCCGAGCTCTTTAAGATGGATTCCGCTGAAAAGGGTAACAGCTATATGTCTATCGGTTCATCTGCCGGTGCTACACACCAGAGACCCGATAAGGTAAACGAAGCTTATCCTTTCGAAGTAGGAATAACAACAATTCCTCAGGTAAACGCTTCCGCTCCCAAGGTAATTTCTCAGGGACCCTCCCTCTGCATCTTCAAGAAGAGCAACGCTCAGGAAGTTCTTGCATCCTGGCTCTTCGTTAAGTATCTCACAACAACAGTAGAATTCCAGGCTGAATTCTCCATGGCTTCCGGTTACGTTCCCGTAATAAAGTCTGTTGGTGACAATGCAGTCTATAAGTCCGAGTTCCTTGATAAGGCTGACGGCGGTGACTTCATCTCCGCACTCAGCGCAAAGATCTGTCTCGAGCAGGAAAGTGCATACTACACCTCTCCCGCATTCAACGGTTCTTCCACAGCCCGCGACCAGGTAGGTCTTCTTATGCAGAAGTGCCTCTCTGCAGAAGCAGGAGCTGACGTTAAGGCTATGATAAAGAAAGCATTCGAGGACGCCGTTTCCGAATGTAAGTATCAGTCTAACTGATAAAAAGCATGAAGGCAAAATACAGAATATTATCCGTTCTCCTTTTGATGGCTGTTCTTGCCGTAAGTTTTATCTCTTGCGGCAAGAATACCGAAGAGAGCGAGATCACGGACTACGCATCATCCGTAGCTCTTGATACCGCGTCTTCCACAAAGAAGACAGAGGTTACCGTAAAGGCTTACGTCGACGGTGATACCACGCATTTTAACGTTCCCGACTCTGTTATAGACGGTGGTGTGCTTAAGGCTCGTTACCTCGCTGTCAATACGCCCGAATCCACGGGTAAAATAGAGGAATGGGGAAAGACAGCCTCGAGCTTTACTAAGGAAAAGCTGAAAAATGCGGTTTCTATTATGGTAGAATCTGATGACGGAAACTGGAACGTTGACTCTACAGGCGGAAGATATCTCGTCTGGGTATGGTATAAGACGGAAGAGGGCGGTGCTTACCGCAACCTCAATATAGAGCTTCTTCAGAACGGTCTTGCCATCGCATCAAATTCCGCTAACAATCGCTATGGCGATACGTGTATGGCGGCTATTGAGCAGGCAAAGACGTCAAAGCTCCATATTTATTCGGGTCAGAAGGATCCCAATTTCCCGTATGGCTCTGCATCCGAGCTTACACTTAAAGAGCTTAGATGTAACGTTACAGAATACGACGGAACAAAAGTCGCGTTCGAAGGTGTAATAACCAAGAACAATAACAACTCCGTTTACGTTGAAGAATATGATGCCGAAACGGATATGTATTACGGTATGACCGTATATTACGGATATTCTCTTAATGGCACCGGACTTCAGATACTTTCGGTAGGGAACAGAGTCCGTATAGTGGGAACGGTTCAGTATTACGAGACCGGAGATTCCTATCAGGTATCAGGACTTGAATACTCTCCTATGAGACCTAATGATCCAAATAATATTCAAAAGATAAGCGAAGGACACGCTCCCTCTTATCGCACTCTTGACCCCGAAACCTTTGCTAACGGCAATCTTATCGTTACGGTAGGTGATGAAAATAAGGAATTCAAATTCGCAGAGCTCGCTCTTTATACCTCTGTGGAAATGAAAGGCCTTAAGGTAAAAAGCGTGTACACGACCAATAACGAGGAAAGCTCTTCAAACGGCGCGATGACGCTCACATGCGCGGTCAACGGCGTCGAGATCTCAATAAGAACTATAGTTTTGAGAGACTCTGAGGGTAAGCTGATAACGGCAGATATGCTCGAGGACAAGATCATAGACGTAAAGGGACTTGTCGACAGATTTGACGGTACGTATCAGATCAAGGTTTTCTCAATCAACGATGTCACAATTTATTAAAAATATATAAGGAGACACTATGAAAAAGTTAATCTCAATTATTATGATGGTCGTTCTTTGTGCAACTGTTTTCGTTGCATGTAAGAAGGACGACGTAACAGGTAGCGATATTGCCGCTGCAGGCGACTATCTCTACGGCCTTTACAAGGATGATTCTTCGGTTACACCCTCCGACTATGACGTTGCAGGACGCGTTATGGTAGGCGACGTTAAGTATACCGTTGAATGGTCTGTTGACGTAACCGAAGGTGTTACTATCAAGGAAAGCGCAACAGAAGGCTTCTTTACCGTTGACGTAAACGAAAAGACAACAGTAGAGATAGCATACACACTTACCGCTACTATCAAGAACGAAGCAGGTGAAACTGTTCAGAAGACTTTCAAGCGCACAGTTCCCGCATATAAGATGTTCACATATGCTGAATACGCTGCTGCAGAGGATGACGCAACCGTTGTTGTAAGCGGTATCGTTACAGGTATATTCTCTAAGTCAAACGGTTCCAGTGCTAACGGCCTTTATATTCAGGACCTCAACAATGAGGGTGGATACTACGTTTACGGCGTTGCAGATGATAAGGATCCCTCCGCCGACCTCGGAATCAAGGTAGGTATGACAGTAGCTGCTACAGGTGCTAAGGATACATACAACGGAACTTATGAGGTTGTAGGCGCAGCTCTCGAAATACTCGATTCCACAATAAAGGAAGTTGCTCCCGTTGACTTCACAGAAGCATTCAAGAACGCTGCAGCTCTTAACGATGCAGCCCTCACAGGCAGACAGTCTCTCCTCGTTACGATCAAGGGCGTTGAGATCACAGGTCAGGAC
>SVRJ01000020.1 GCA_015064885.1 Oscillospiraceae bacterium | reverse complement strand
CCTCGTCGTTGACTCCGCAAGCGCGATAGCTATAAAATTCGGAATGAGCGAGCTTATGGTAGGCCTTACTATAGTTGCGGTGGGCACCTCCCTCCCCGAGCTTGTCACAAGCGTTGTGGCGGCAAGGAAGGGCGAGCTTGACATCGCGGTAGGAAATGCGGTCGGCTCCTCGATAATGAATATTCTGCTCATACTCGGAGTATCTGCCGTGCTCAGCCCTATAAGTATAGAGCCCTCGGCTCTTGTCGACGTTATCGTCATGGCGCTCAGCATTCTCATAATATTCTTCACCACGCTGAAAAAGAACAGTGTCGGAAAGATAACGGGAGCGTCAATGCTCGCAGTATACGTTTTGTATATCGCTTATATAATAATCAGAAACATCGGTTTGATCTGACGGAGGTTTTATTATGGTCAATGAAAAAATGAAGGTATGTATAGTTCAGCCGCCATATTCGGCTAACTACTCCGATTCGGACGCATTCTTCGCATGGGAGATGGAAGCGTTCGAAAAATGCGACAACAGCATGGATCTTATCGTCTTCCCCGAATCGACGGACGTTCCCGCGTTTGCAAAGAACAACGAGCTCCACCGCCAAAGCTACAGAAAGTATAATGAGGCTATTCTGAAAAAGGCATCCGAGACCGCAAAAAGATGCAACAGCATTCTCTTTATCAACGCCCTTTACGATTCGGGTGAGGGGCTTCGCAATACCACGTATGCGTTTGACAGAGAGGGAAAGCAGGTAGGTCTCTACTTCAAGCAGCACCCCACAAACGGTGAGGTATTCAAGCGTGAGCTCGACTGCAAATATTCCTATGAATTTTCTTCCCCCACAGTGGTCGAGATAGAGGGACTTCGCTTCTGCTTTCTCACCTGCTACGATTTCTACTTCTATGAAATGTTCCCGAACATCGCAAGGCAGAGACCCGACATAATAATCGGATGCTCGCACCAGCGCACAGACAGGCAGGACGCTATAGAGACTATGTGCCGCTTCCTCGCTTACAACACGAACGCATACGTCGTCCGCGCGTCGGTAAGCATGGGGGAGGAGCTTGACATAGGCGGCGGAAGCATGGTAGTATCCCCCGACGGACGCACTGTCATAAACATGAAGGCCCGCATTGGGCTTGAGTCCTGCGAGATATATCCTCACAGAAAATACTATAAGCCCGCAGGCTTCGGAAACCCCGAGTCCGCACACTACGAATATATAGAGGTCGGAAGAAGACCGTGGAAATACCGCCCCGCGGGAAGTGCGATAGTTCTTCCCGACAAGCTGACGAAGTATCCGCGTCTGTGTGCGCACAGAGGCTTTAACACGATCGCTCCCGAGAACAGTATGCCCGCATTCGGTGCCGCGGTCGCACTCGGAGCTACAGAAATAGAATTTGACATATGGCCGACAAAGGACGGAGAGCTCGTCTCGATACACGACAGCAAGCTCGACAGAGTTTCAAACGGAAGCGGAAAGGTATGGGACTACACGCTTGAGGAGCTTCAAAAACTTGATTTCGGCAAGGGTCACGACGGGGCTTACAAGGGCCTGAAGATCCTCAGATTCGAGGACATTCTCAAAAAATTCGCCTGCCACGTCATCATGAACATACACATAAAGACAAGAGACAACAGATCTCGCTATGACGATGCCCTTCTGAAGAAGATAATAGACACGGTAGAAAAATACGACTGCAGAGAATACGTATATTTCATGACCGGTAACGACGTTTTCCAGAGGCAGATAGCCGAGGTTGCACCCAACTTCAAGAGATGTCTCGGCGGCGGAAGCGAGCCCGACCGTATCGTTGAGCGTGCTATAGAGCTCGGATGTGACAAGCTTCAGTTCTTCAAGCCTCACATTTCAAAGGAAATGGCAGACCTTGCTCACGAGCACGGAATAATCTGCAACGTATTCTGGTCTGACGATCCCGAGGAGGCAAAAAAATTCCTTGAGATCGGAGTTGACACGATACTCACAAACGATTATCAGCGCATGGCGGATGCTCTTGAAATAAAATAATCACACAAAAAGCGGAGGCGTAAAGCACCTCCGCTTTTTCGTGCGTCTCCGCCACTGAGACACCGAGGACGGTGACAGCGGGCTCTGACACGGATATTGCCGCACCGAGGACAAAGCCGAAGGCGAGCGGAAGAGACGAATAGAAGGTCTCCTTCACCGCTTGAAGAAATTTTGATCTCATTTGTTCCTCTTTCGGTTTGGTAAATGCTTTTTGTGAAAAGATCTTCAAAAAAAGACCGACCCCGCGGTTCCGATTCGATCAAGGCACGTGACGTGTCAGAGCGGGAACTCTTTTGGATCAGTCTTTTTCTTGAAGGTGATTTTTCTGTAATTAATAAGGCTTTGTGTGCTTATCAGGACGGAAGCTCAACTGCGGGGACTATCTCTCCGTTCTTGAAATATCCCTCGTAGGAATATCTTCCGCTGCTCCATATAAAGAGTCCGTATCCGGTAGCGGTGTTCTCGTAGAACTCACCCTCATACATATCTCCGTTTGCCCAGACGTATTTTCCCTCGCCCTGGCGCACGTCACGGAAGAAATCTCCCAAATAGTATGAGCCGTCAGACCATTTGTAGCTTCCCTCTCCGTGGCGCAGGTCTCTGTAGAAGTCTCCTTCATACACAGAACCGTCGGGGTAGGTATACTTGCCCTTTCCGTGCATGAGGCCCTTAAAGTAGGTACCCTCATACTTTGAGCCGTCAGACCAGGTCATTACCGCCTCACCGTGCTGATAATCGCTCTTATACTCTCCGGCATAAGTGCTTCCGTCAGCCCAGGTGTACACACCGTAGCCGTTCTTTTTCCCGCTCGAGATATCTCCCTCGAACCTGTCTCCGCCCGAGAAGGTATAGACTCCCGAACCGACTATTTTGCCCATATCAAAGGTACCGGTATACGTATCTCCGCTTGCGAAGGTGATGCTTCCGCTTCCGTGATACTTAAGGTCCTTTATCTCACCGACGTATCTGTCTCCGTTTGCACGTATCATTACGCCCTTCTCGAAGACTATCTCTTCTCCGTCGGGCATCTTTGCGCTTCCGTCATACGGGACACCGTACGCGTCTACCCTTCCGGCAAACGCAGCCTTCGTTCCGTTATCGAGCTCATAGGTGATATATCTGTAATTATTAAGGTAGAAATACAGGAATGCCGCCACTACGAGCAGTAGACTGAGCGTTACGGTAAGAAATATCTTAAGATACGGCGGATAATATTTTTTTTGCTTTATCATTACGGCTCCATTCTTACGTGAGTATATTAGATTCCGGCTTGATCAATCCCACAAAGTCATTGAGCATTGCAAGGAGATTGGGGAACACCTTGATAAAGAATATGATAAGCGCGATCGCGATAAAGGGAAGGAAGAAATACACTATTTTCGAGGTCTTCTTTCCTTCAAATCTGACTGCCGCCTTATATTTGAGCTCCTCCGGAATATAGAAATGAGCTTCATTGAAGGGCACCGTGCCGTCCTTGTTCTCGCGGCAGATAAGGGTCCCGTTATCCTCCTCGACGCATCTGACTACCTTTCTCAGGGTGTATCCTCTTTTGAGAGAGGCGCGCACCGCAGAATCCTTGAGATATCCGAGCTCTGTAAGTGTCTTTGCGCTTTCGGGGGAGAAGCACTCCTCGCTTATGAGGTCGCGCACAAACTGGCCGAGCGTTCCTTTATTGAACGAGCCCATAAAGCATGCGATGACCATACCGAGGACAGCGAATATTATGAACGTCTCTACGCTGAAGGTGCTTTCATTTGGATTTATACCGAGGTTGCCGTATTCACCGTAGTCTATAGTGAAGTATGTTTCCTTGAAGTATATATACAGCTCCTCGATAAGAGTTGCAAGCCTTCCTTTTTCTTCACTTTTCAAGGTGTACGCAAATGCGTTTAAAAGAAAATTCATACGGCCTCCGTTTTTTTATTTTGCTTCGATCTTCTCCATGCCGCCAAGGTACTTGCGGAGAACGTCGGGAATATTAACGCTTCCGTCAGCGTTCTGGTTCTGCTCAACGAGTGCGGGGAGTATTCTCGAGGTTGCGAGACCCGAGCCGTTAAGAGTATGAACGTATTCTATCTTACCGTTATCTCTCTTGACTCTCATCATACCTCTGCGAGCCTGATAATCTCTTGCGTTGGATACCGAGGATACTTCCTTGTATCCGTCCATGGAGGGGATATTTATCTCGATATCGTACGTTCTTGCCATAGAAGCCGAGCAGTCCTCTGCGGCGAGCTTTACCGTACGGAAGTGGAATCCGAGTCCCTTAACGAGGCCCTCTGCGTTTGCTACGAGCTCTTCAAAAGCCTCGTCGCTCTTTTCGGGGAGAGTATACTGAACCATTTCGACCTTGTTGAACTGGTGTCCTCTTACCATACCTCTTTCGTCTGCGCGGTAGGAGCCTGCCTCACGGCGGAAGCAAGGTGTATATGAGATATACTTCTTCGGGAGGTCAGCCTCTGTAAGTATCTCGTCTCTGTGGAGGGATACGAGAGCTGTCTCTGCCGTGGGGAGCATAAAGCGGCGGCGTTCATCCTCGGCGGTCTCGAGCCAGTAAACGTCGTCCTTGAACTTGGGGAACTGACCTGCTGTGAGTCCGCACTCATAACCGAGCATATGAGGAACGAGCATAAGCTCATATCCGTTTCCGATGTGGTAATCTATAAAGTAATTGAGGATAGCCCATTCGAGTCTTGCGCCGATTCCCGAGTATATCCAGAATCCCGAGCCGGAGAGCTTTGCGCCTCTCTTATAGTCGATAAGGCCGAGGTCTGTGCAAAGGTCAACGTGGTTCTTGGGCTCAAAGTCGAAGTTTCTGGGCTCACCGTAGTAACGGAGGGGCTCGTTGTTCTCTTTTCCGCCCGGCTTAAGATCGGGGTCGGGCATATTGGGAAGGCCGAGCATTACCTCGCTGAGCTCTTCCTCTACTGCCTTGAGCTTTTCGTCGTTTGCCTTTGTGGTTGCCGAGATCTCCTTCATTCTTGCGAATATTTCGGAGACGTCCTTGCCCTCTTTTTTGTACTGGGGAATAAGCTTGTTCGTCTTGTTCTGCTCAGCCTTGAGATTTTCGTTTTCAACGATTATCGCTCTTCTCTGTGCGTCAAGATCGAGTATTCTCGCTATTTCTTCCTTTGCGTCCTTGCCTTTGTTTGCAAGTCTCTGAAGTACTTCTTCTGTGTTTTCCTTGATGAGTTTGATGTCTAACATATCTTTTGCCTTTCAGTTTAAATTATTTGCTTTTTTCTTTTCGAGGCTCTGCCTCGAGCTCCGCATAAGAAACTTTTTGAAAAAAAGTTTCTTATGGATCTTCAAAAACCTTTACTCTTCCGCAAGAAGGTCACTTGCCGTTCTCGTACTCCTTTACACTTCCGCAAGAAGGTCACTTGCCATTCTCGCACTATTGCGTTCATGCAAGATCATCTGCGAGGCTCTGCCTCCGGCACCAAGCGTTTTTTCAAAAAGCTTTTATCTGTCGTTATCGAAGAAATCGTTTCCGCAGAGCTTTTTGAGTATATATGAGAAATCGTCGTCGTTCTCGTACGTAAGCTCGACTGTTTTCTTTCTCGGTGTATTGGTTATTTTGACTCTTCTTCCGAGGATGACAGCTGCTCTGTCCTCAACGTCCTTTATGTAAACGGCTGTCTGAGGGTCGGGCTCCTTTATCACTCTTGTTTTCGCATTGAGGATACGCTTTACGGTAGCCTCGGTATCTCTTACCGACATACCCTTGGCAATTATTCTCCTTGCGAGCATAAGGATATCCTCTTCATTCCTGAGCGAAAGGAGTGCCTTTGCGTGTCCGGGGGTGATCTCTCCTCTTTCGAGCATATCGAGTGCGTCGCCCGGGAGGTCAAGGAGTCTGAGTGAATTCGTTATGCTTGAGCGCGAGCATCCGACCTTTTCTGCGACCTCCTCCTGTGTGAGGTCGAATTTTTCGATAAGTGCCTTATATCCGCACGCCTCCTCAACCGCGTTGAGGTCTTCTCTCTGGACGTTCTCTATAAGCGCGAGCTGAGCCGCCTTAAGGTCGTCCGCATCGAGAATGATGGCGGGGATCTCGGAAAGTCCCGCAAGCTTTGCCGCTCTCCAGCGTCGCTCTCCTGCGATTATTTCATAGGTCCCTTCGAGTGTTTTATTCTCTCTGACTATAATGGGCTGAAGAACTCCGCATTCGGCTATCGAGCGTGAGAGTGCTTCGAGCGCTTCCTCGTCGAACAGCTTTCTCGGCTGACTGCTCATAGGCTCTACGTCAGAAAGTCTGAGTGTCGTCGCTCCGTTTTGCGGAATGCTCACGAGCGGCGGCAGATTGTCGTCGAAAAGAGATGTAAGACCTCTTCCGAGTCCTTTATTCTTTGCCATATACTTTATCCTTTCGGTGTATTATATTCTTTCGGTAAGCTCTTTTGCCACCGCCATATATTCGTGAGTACCCTTACAGTGCTTATCGTGATAATAGACCGGAACTCCAAAGCCGGGTGCCTCGCTGAGCTTTACTCCTCTTGATATCGGAGTTGAGAAGAGCTTATCTCTGTAGTGCTTCTTAAGCTCGTTCATGACTTGATTTGAGAGCACGAGTCTTCCGTTGTACATTGTGATAAGTATGCCGCACACGTGGAGAGACTTGTTATAGGTCTGTCTTATTTTGTTTATCGTAAGCACGAGCTGTGAAAGTCCCTCAAGCGCATAGAACTCACACTGCATGGGGATGATTATTCCGTCCGCCGCGGTAAGGGCGTTCACCGTTATCATACCGAGCGAGGGCGGGCAATCTATTATTATGTAATCGTAATCGTCCTTTATATACGACAGCGCATTCTTAAGGCTGTATGCCGGCTCGTCCGCCTCATAAAGATCGAATTCGGCATTCGAAAGCGATTTGTTGGCGGGGATGAGCGACATTCCGTCAAAGTCGGTAGAGACCACCGTCTCTTTGACCGCGTCGGCATTTTTTGCGTTTACGAGGAGATCTCTTGAAGAGAGCTTCAGGTCTTTTTTTGCGACTCCGAGCCCGCTCGTGGTATTGCCCTGAGGGTCAAGGTCGATCATAAGCACACGCTTTCCCATAACTCCGAGGGATGCGGCTATATTAACGGCGCTGGTCGTTTTTCCGACACCGCCCTTCTGATTTGCAAAGGCTATTATCTTTCCCATATCAATTTCCGTCTTTCCACTTTCTTATATCCGCACGGAGAAGCTCCTCTCCTGTTTCGAGAGATCTTACAGAGAACACTCCGTCAAGATATATCATATACGTCTTTTCCTTTCCCTCCTTCGGGAGAGATACGGATCCGGGGTTGAGGTAGAACACTCCGCATTCAAGCTCTCTTGCCGCATACACGTGGGTATGTCCGTTTATGAGCACGCTTCCCTTCGGGAGAGTATCTGCTTCCTTTTCTCCTATATGGTGGCCGTGCGTGATATAGCACATCACCCGGTCGAGGAAAAGCACCGCATAATCCGCCATCACCGGGAATGAGAGCACCATCGAGTCTACCTCCGCCTCGCAGTTTCCTCTTACGCAAAGGAGGTTGTCCTTGTTGGAATTGAGAAGCGATATAGTCTCCTTTGGGGCATATCCTGCGGGAAGGTCGTTTCTCGGACCGTGATAGAGCAGGTCGCCGAGAAGGATGAGCTTGTCCGCACCCTCACGCGAGAACGCATCCAGCATTTTTTTCGCGCACACGGCGTCTCCGTGTATATCCGAGGCGAACATAAGTTTTTCAGTATTATTCATTTTCCTTCTTACTCTCCTCGAGTTCCTCTTCAAGCTGAGATATAAGTCGGCGTTTTTCATCTATTTTTGTAATGACCTTGGCGATCTCCTCGGTGCTGACCATTTCGTTTTGATTTTCACGAAGCTTTTTGTAGCTTATTCTTCCGAGCTCCTCAAAAAGCTCTGCAAGCTCCACCTTGAGTCCGTTGAGCTTGAGCTTTGTCGCGCCTATATTTCCGAGCTTGGTTATCTCTTTTCCGACACCGCTCACAGTCTTTTTAAGATCGTTCTTTATATCGTTCCAATCAGCCATTTGAGCCTCCTTATATTACATTACATAGCTATACACTATATATTATACAACAAAAAAGAAGACTTGTAAATAGCAAATCAAAAAATTTATTATTTTTTTACATAACGGCATTCATTCGGGGAATAATAAGGTAGAAAAACGTCGGAGGTAAGTATATGAACGTTTCGGGCAAGGATTACAAAAGATACGCTGAGGCGAGGGCAAAGAGATCGCCGTGGATAAAAAATCTCATAAAGGCATTTACGGTCGGCGGAGGAATATGCGTTTTTGCTCAGGGGCTGACCGATCTCTGGATGCGCCTCGGGATCGAAGACAAGGATACGGCGGGAACGCTTACCTCTGTATCTCTTATCTTTATAGCGGTGCTTCTGACCGGGATAGGCGTATTTGACAAGATAGCGCGCTTTGCGGGAGGCGGGACGCTCGTTCCGATAACAGGCTTTGCAAACTCGATGTCATCCCCGGCCATCGACAGCCGTGCCGAGGGAGCCATTCTCGGTGTTGGAGCAAAAATATTCACGGTAGCCGGTCCGGTCATACTCTACGGTATCTCATCGGGAATGGTATACGGTATCATTTACGCTCTGGCACTCGCGCTAATAAAATAAATTTCGAAAAAAGCTATTGCATTTTCGGGGCAGATGTGGTATAATAATATATGTAATGATCTGCCTGCATAGTTAAATGGATATAATAAACCCCTCCTAAGGGTTAGTTATGGGTTCGATTCCCGTTGCGGGTGCCACGAAGACCTGCCACGGCAGGTCTTTTGTTTTATATCCGTATAAGAAAGGACAAGAGCTTATGACATGCAAAAACGGAGCGAGGCACTATCTGCTTCTCGGCGTCTCCTACTCTCTGATAATATTCGTTGCCGACAGAATATTCGAGGAGCACTCGATACTCACGTCGGCACTGATCGCTATCGTGGTCGGGATACTCATTCCGATAGTGCTCCTCGGGTGCGATTCCTACGATCTTCACTGTGCACGTAAAATCCGCGAGGAGGAAATGAAGACGCAAAAAATAATCTGCGAGGGTTGGGCTCAGGAGGACGAGCACGACGGATGGCTCTTTTTTACCGAAAGCTATCTGAAATTTCATCCGTACAAGGCGAAGGATAAATGCTTTGAGTATCCGATCAATAACGTAAAGGACGTCTCATCTTCATTTGCTTTTTTGACTGTCACATTTGACGGCGGTGAGGTGTTAAGGCTCCACGTAAACAAGCCTTATCTGTGGAAGAGGACAATGCTCAAATATTTAAAGAATGACACTTGAGAAAACGAGGATACACCTATGATAACAAAGGAAAACGCAAAAAAATACATAATCGTATACGAAAGCACGCCTATTGATCTTTCTCTCGCGGCATCTCATCTGAAGAAGGAATTCGATGCTCTTTACGGCACGGATACCGAATGCGTCTGCGACGGCTCGCACCGAAACGCCATTATGATCGGAAGAAGCGACAGTGAGGGCAACAAAGCTCCTCTGATGTCTTACTCGATAAAAAGCGAAGGGGAAAGCATCCGCCTTCACTGCGGAGGAGTATATTCCGCCGTTTGTGCGGCAGACAGGCTCATCCGTCTTTTATCCGAGGGCTGCCCCGAGATATCTGCCAGCGAGGTGCTGCTCTCTCCCGACAGACTTCCTCTCACAGAGGGAAGCGACCTTCGCGTTATGACGTCAAACATTCTCGCCGAGCGTTGGCTGTGCGGAGGTCGTCCCAAGATCGAGATAAGAGCCGAGATCTATGCCGCTCACCTCGCAAAATACGCCCCAGAGCTTGTCGGAGTTCAGGAGACGGATATGCCTTGGGTAGAGATATTTCCCGCTTATCTCGACGTTCTCAGAGACGAGTACGGAATAGACTATTCATGGGATCAGAATACTGTGGACGACGTTGCGAACCTCACCTCGATCCTATATCAGAAGAAGAGATTTTCGATGAAGGAGCACGGCATGCGCGACTTCTCCTACTTCACTCACGTAAAATACAAGCTCCGCGTTCTTACCTTTGCGGTATTCAAGGATGAACAGACGGGAAAGACAGTCGCCCTCGTAAACACGCACTGGTCGGGAAACAAAGAAAACTCGGTGCTTGAGATCAAGGAGGAAAACGCGCTCGTTCGCGACCTTGAGGCAAGATACGAAGGAATTACCGTCTTCTGTACGGGGGATTTCAATATGCACGGCAACCTTGCCTTCGAGCCGATGAAGCAGGGTACCGGCCTTGTCGACGCGAGAGAGGCGGCAGAGGAGTCGGGAACTCTCGTAAACCGTCTTTCGGGAATAGGATCCGACATCTACATAGATCACGTCTTTTTCAACACCCAAGTAAAGGTAACGAGATACGAGACTGTAGACGACCCTCCCGCTCACCTTCTTTCAGACCACCTTCCTCAGTACGGAGATTTTACTCTTTAAGACAAAGAAAGACGCCGCCGTGTTACAAAAAGCACGGCGGTCTTTATATTTTTGAAAAAAGTTTTGCGAACCCTATTGACAATCACGTGATTGTGTGGTATAATATTATTACAAGCAAAGCTTCTGCCTCGGCAGAGAAAGGAAACAATTATGATAATAAAACATTTGATATCGGCAGCTGTAACGCTCGTTGTGGGATTCGGCTATTTTTACGTAGCTCTCCCCGCTCTCAACTGGCGTTCGAAGGAGCTATGGTCTATGCTGTTCCTGCTTGCGGTGGTATACATCGTATCCTACTTCTGGAGCAGTATTTTCACAAAGAACGTGACAAAGAAAAAGACAAATACCAAGGTATTTGAGAACGGAACGCATGCGAACGTCAACATTCAGATAGACCTTCCGAAGAATCTCAAGATCGCTCTCGGTGCTGTTGCCGCGGTCGCTCTCGTTCTTCTTCTCGTTGTGTTCAGCTCGTCTGCGGTATTCAACGCGGGCAAATATCAGGATATGCTCACTGTAAATGAGAGTGATTTTGCAGCGGACATTGCGGAGCTTCCCCTCTCGCAGATACCCGTCGTTGACAAGAGCACTGCAGAGAGACTTGCGAGCAGAAAGATAGGCGAGGTAGTCGAGCTCGTATCACAGTTCAATCTTTCTGTCTACAACACGCAGATAAACTTCAACGAAAAGCCGGTCCGCGTCCTTCCTCTTGAGTATGCGGATATGATAAAGTGGTTTGTCAACACCTCGGAGGGCATTCCCTACTACGTAAAGGTGGATATGGCAACTCAGGCGACCGAGCTTGTAGAGCTTGACAACGGAATGAGATACTCTCCGTCCGAGTATTTTGCACGCGACCTTATGCGTCACGTACGCTTCAATTTCCCGACGAAGATGATAGATCACATCTCCTTTGAGATAGACGACAGCGGCGCACCCTACTGGATCCTTCCCTACTACACCTATACGATAGGTGTTGTCGGCGGAAAGGATATCGCCGGTATAATCCTCTGCAACGCCGTAACGGGCGAGCTGCAGAACATAGAGGTATCAGCCGTTCCTCAGTGGATAGACAACGTATATTCCGCTGATATGCTCGTAGAGCAGGCTGACAACTGGGGCAAGTACACTAACGGCTTTATAAATTCGATAATCGCGCAGAAGAACGTTGTGGTCACAACAGACGGCTACAACTATATTGCACAGGACGACGACGTATGGCTCTACACGGGTATAACCTCTGTCGTTGCCGACGAATCGAACATCGGATTTATACTTGTAAACAAGCGCACCAAGGAGGCGCGCACCTATCCTATAAACGGTGCTGAGGAATACTCTGCCATGGATTCGGCTATCGGAGCGGTACAGGAAAAGAACTACACCGCTACCTTCCCGATACTCATAAACGTTGAGAACGTGCCCACCTATTTTATAAGTCTCAAGGACAACGCAGGGCTTGTAAAGATGTACTCCTTCGTCTCGGTATCAAACTATCAGACGGTAGGTGTTTCGGACACTCTTGTGGGTGCTATGGAGGACTACGTGAGAATGCTCAAGGCAAACGGCATAATAGACTCCTCGGCAGTTCCCACGCCTGACGGTGATGAATATGAAATAACCGCGGACAGTATCGCCGAGGTCATGGTAGGCGGAAACACGGTATACTATATCAAGTCGGGCGACAGGATATTCACCGCTGACATAAATCTCGGTCCCGAGCTTCCTTTCATTCTTGAAGTGGGAAAAACCTACGTTGTAAGGGCGAAGGACGCAGGCAACGGCTCCTTCACCGTGACGAGTATTAAGCTCAAATAATCTGATTTTTTACCCGTCTGCGAGGCAAGCAAAAGGAACGCCGTATCCCGCAGACGGGAATATAAGGAGACTGTATATGGGGTTTGGTCTTTTCGAATTTATCTTTCCCGTCTTTTTCATCACGGTATTCACCTTTGTTATCGGCACGTTCGTATTTGTTGCCGTAAAGGGGATATCAGAATGGAATAAAAACAACAACTCACCGCGTCTTACGGTCAATGCGAAGGTGGTTGCAAAGCGTGCTCACACGAGCCGCCATCATCACAACCACAACGGTCACATGCACACATCCCATTCGACGTCATATCACGTCACGTTTGAGTTTGAGAGCGGAGACAGGCTTGAGCTGTGTCTCCCCGCCTCGGAATATGCGCTTCTCATCGAGGGCGACACGGGTTCGCTTTCCTTTCAGGGAACGCGCTATCTCTCATTCGTGAGAAAATACTGACACGGTATAAAAAAAGCCCCATCCGACCGAGCGGTCGGGTGGGGATTTGTTTTTTTGTTTTTTTTCAGTTAAGCTTTACGCTGTCGCCCTCTACCGTTACGTTGAGGTTGAGGAAGGCTGCCATAGATACCATAAGCTTTTCGTACTCCTTGAGCTCGTCGCCGCTCGTTCCGTTTGCGATCTCCTTCTTATAGAGGGTATCGAGCTGTTCTACTACTGCGGTCTGTTCATGCTCGGGAAGCTTTTCGCCAAAGCCCATCGGGTCGAGCTTCGGGGTATCGTTCTCACCGTACACTGAATCTACGATGACTGTAGACATTATATCCGATCCCGAAACGAGCTCGGTATACTCTTTTATCTTTTCGTCAGAATCTCCCTCTTTTCCGAAGACTCCGTCCTTGAATTTTCCCGACTCTGTAGTTGCGATATCGAGTGCCTTGCTTACCGCTTCGGCTTCTTTTTCGACGTATTCGCTATCCGAATTTTCTTCGTTAACACGTGCCATCTCGTCAAACATATCACCAAAGAGGTCGGACACGGCTCCGCTTGTTTTTTCGGGCAGGCCGTTATTTGTGAGGACCTCCTCGGAGACAAGCTCCTTGAGGGTATCCGACGTGGTGGGGGTTACCGTCTGGATGAGCTCCTTTACGCTTTCGGTGGATTCTTTATCCTTCGAGTCCGTATCACCGGATGCTTCTTCCTTCTTCACTATAACGTTTACCGTATTTCCTATTGCTACGAGGTGCTGATTATAGGTGTCTCCGTTCTTTACGGCGTTTGCTATATTTGCGGAGAGGGTTGCCGCTTTATGAGAGCTTATACCGAGTGTGTTTCTTACAAAGTCTGACTGGAGAAGTCCGGTAACCGTATTCGCCACCGTTTTTTCTCCGACAAGGTCGCTTTCTGCGAGGGCATCGAGAAGGGTGCCGAGCTTATCCATAAGGGGCTTTATATCCATGCTCTCTGTATCCGAGAGGCTTGATGCCATAGCAAGTGCCTTTGATATCACTGAGGCAAGTCTTGCCGCCTCGGCATCGGTATCTGCTATTTCTTTCTTTTCTATAAGCATATCGGGGAGCACTGTGCGCACGCTTCTGCTTGCCACGTCTTCATAGCCTTTTACCGAGAGGTCTGCGTTAATGTCCTTCGCTATCTTGGGGGAGGTGAACTTCGAAGTCACAACGTCCACAAGCTCTTCGATTCCTTCACCGTTTATTCCGCGGTTTATAAGTGTCTGCGTAGGATCAAACACAGAGCTTGTATACAAGAAGATAGCTCTGAGATCTTTATAGAGATCAAGCTCTCCGTTCTCATTCTTGAAGAATGCCTTCACATCATCCGCAGTGGGCGAGTCCGAGAGTCTTGCGACGAGGTCTACGGCTATAGTATATTCGGCTGCGTAGGGGAGCTCTATACCTGCCGTATCGTATGCTTTCTTTATCTTATCGGCAATGCTTATTACCTTAGCGGCATCTGTCTCCCCTGCCGCCTCGGCTCTTGCGTTTACTACTTCATTTATAAATTTATCGTATATTTCCTCTTCGTTTTCGGGAACACCGAGAGATTTGGCAAGTATACGGACTCCCATATTCGCTACCGTTGTAACAGAGCCCGAGAATCTTTCGTTTTCAAGGAGGACCTTTATAACGTCGGTGAGAAATGCTTCGTTTTCGAGGAGTTTAAGGAGGTCTGCGTTCTCTCCCTCAGCGAGCATATCGAACGCGCCGTTTTCAACTGCCGAGGACATAAGTCTGAGCACGGAGGCGATATCCTCTCTCATGCTTTCCGGTGTAGAGCTTCCGAGTGCTTCGATGAGCTCATCGACCACCTCGTCTCCCTCTTCACCGAGTGAGGGCTTGGACACGCCTATGTATTCTTCACCGTTCATCCATCTTTGCGTGGCTTCTTTTATAAGGTCGGAGAGGACTATCGGTATGAGTGAGGTGTCTTCGAACGAGGCTACAGCTTTATCTATCACGGCTGATTTTTCCTGTGCTGAGACGCTTTTAGACGAAAGCAATGACATTGCGTACACGGCGTCATTTGCAAAGTCAAGCTCACGTCCGAGCACGACCTTTTCGTTTTCTACCGAAAACGAGCCTATTCCGTCGTATATGAGCTTTCCGCCGCATGCGGATATTATATCGACTCCGAGGTTATCACTTGCGGACTCCAGATTCTCTGCGATGACCTTGTTTTCGGTTCCTTTAAGGAAAGCGGCAGCAATTCCGCCGAGATCAGAGAGCAGGCATACGAGGGGAGCGGATATTACCGTAAGGACCATAAATCCGCTCACGGCGCCGCAAAGGAAGCTCCAGCCTCTTCCCTTTTCTGCGATGATCGTTTTTCTTTTTTTCGTTTTCGGTGCATATTCTTCGGTTGTGTATTCTGCGGAGGCTGCGGTGGCAACAGCAGGGCTTTCACTTACAGGCTCGGCTTCCGCCTCGGCATCGGTAAGGATGACTGCGGTTTCCGGATCGGTATCCGACTCCTCTTTTACTGTAGCAAGTGTTTCGGGCGTTTCACTGTTTGCCTCTATCGGGGCGGATGCTTTCGGCTCTGTTTTTTCTTCTTTTTCCGGGATGGCTCTGAAGATTGCTTTGGCTATTAATTTAAAGATGAGGTTTACGACCGCTTTAAGCAATGCGAACAGAGGGACGAAGAAGACGAAGGTAAAGATCACTCCGAATATACCGAGCATCCAGGTCATTGTGCCTTCGGCTGTAAGGGCGGATGCTATATCCGCGTCATTTATAAACCCTGCGACGATATCGATTATCGTTCTTCCGACCATAGCGGAGACGCTTTTGAGTATCAATATCGAAAGAAATGCGGAAAGCGCGACGGCAACGACCTTGGTTATTGCGTACTGCCACTTATACTTTTTGGCGCAGAGACCTCCGAAAAGTGCAAATATCAGTGCAAAGAGTGCATAGAGTCCTACGTAAAACATAGGCGGGACAACAAAATCGATCATAATTTCCTCCGGAAATACTTTTATGCAAAAGCAATTTTAATATATTTATTATATCACAATATTTACTCCAAGTCAATAGAAATCAATTTTTTTCAGAAAACATTTGAAACCAAGCACTCATTCGGTGCACAAATATTATTATTGACTTTTCTTATTGACTTTCCGATAATAATGTGTTATAATATATACGTACGGCCTATTTACATCACATTTATGAAAGAAGAGAAAAAATGAAATCTATATTAAGCAAAACGAGGATGTTCCTTGGCGGAACGTTTTTCTCGCTTGCCGAATTTTTGCTCGCCTCTTTGATTATTCTGACCGACTTTGAAGTGCAGGGTGCTCTTATTTTCGCTGCTTTAATATGTATAAAGCTCGTCATATGCGATGATATTCTTGCCATATTCAATCCGATATTTATGGTCTCGGTTTTTGTTACAAACTGCTATAACTCGTACGACACGTTTATCAAGTACGTTTACGCTATAATACCCGCTGTCTTTTGCATCCTTTTTCACGTTATTGCTTACAGAAAGAAATGCAAGGTAGGAGAATCGCTTCCCGGGCTTATTGCGATCACGGCGGCTATTCTTCTCGGAGGTATCGGCAAGCTCGACATATCGGTATATCTTGTCCCGATGAATCTGTACTACTATCTGGGTCTCGGAGTGGGCATGATACTCGTATATGTATTCATGAAGTCGCGTCTTGCTTCATCAAAAGGAGACGTTTTTGAAAAGTTTGCGGTGTGCATGGTTTTTCTCGGCCTTATTGCCGTTGTCAACATAGTAAACTATTTTGCCGAGTTCCTTTCACAGACCGAGATACGCGACCTGACTCTCTACTCAGAGCTGCATTATCTTTCGAGAAACAATCTTTCGACTTACATAATGTTTGCTCTTCCATTCCCGCTCTATCTGGCAAAGAAGAATCCCTTCTGGCCGCTTGCGAGCATGCTTATGTACGTTGCGATGATATTTACAGGATCGCGCGGCGGTCTCATTATGGGAAGTCTTGAATTTGCGGTATGCATGGTATACTGGATCTGGGATTCGGAAAGCAAAAAGACACGCACGATAAAGATGGTTTCCACTTGGGCGGCAATTTTCCTCGGGATAATAGTCCTTCTGCCCACTATCATTGAATTTATACATTTCAGGCTTGAGGTACTTGGTGGGTCTATCATAAACGAGGGCGAGCCCCGCTACAAGTATATTGTTGCGCTTGCCGAACGCTTCAAGGACCAATGGCTCTTCGGGGAAGGTTTCCTTTCCGACGTTAACTTTCAGTTCCATCCCGCTCGCCAAGGCGCTGCAAACTGGTATCACATGATGATCCCTCAGATAATCGGATCCTTCGGGGTGGTCGGTGTTATTGCTTACTCGTATCAGATCTTTGGGCGAATATCTCTTATATTCAAGAGGGTGGACCGCACCTCTCTTGCGCTCGGGCTTTCCTATCTCGGCATTCTTCTCATGTCGCAGGTCAATCCCGGTGAATTCTGCCCGCTCCCGTACGGGGCGCTTGCGGTAACTCTTTTCGTTCTTCTTGAGATACATCTTGACCGCGACGGTTCACTCGATCATCTTAACTCCTCTCTTTCTTAAGGTAGGCAAGTTTATTTATCTTTCCTTTCTCCCGCAAGCCGCAAAGGGGTGGCTTGCGGGAGAATTCTTTTTCTACTCGTGGGGCTTTCTCTTTTTATTTTTTCTCACCTCACAGCGGCGCAGTCAGACTGTAAGGCTTTCTTCCCCCGCCCGCCGCCCCGGGCGCTTGCGCCCGGTGGAGGAAAGCGCAGTGCTTTCCTCGGTTTGCAGGGCGTAGGTCTGCAAACCCGGCGGGCGGGGGAAGAATGCCTCACAGTCTGACTTAACCTCCGCAAGCTCGCTTCACCGCTTCTCATCTGCGGGCTAACCACTTTAAAAGCGCGTAAATAAAAGGCATTTTCAAAAAGAGAAAATGCCTTTTTCTTTTATTTTTTACCTTTCGTGAGCTGCTCCTTATGGTACTGGAGCATATAAAGGCCGTAGTACCTTCCCTTCTTTGCAAGGAGCTCAAAGTGATTGCCCTGCTCGATTATCTCACCGTGCGAAAGTACGATAATATTGTCCGCATGCTGTATGGTAGAAAGCCTGTGAGCGACTATCAACATGGTTCCTATATTCATCATCTTTTCAAGTGAGTCCTGAATGAGAAGCTCGGTCTCGGTATCAATGTTGGCGGTAGCCTCATCGAGTATCATTACCTCGGGCTTGTGAATTATAGTTCTCGCAAATGAAAGCAGCTGGCGCTGACCGGCAGAGAAATTGTTTCCTCTTTCTCTGACCTCTTCGTCAAGTCCGTCCTTTAGCTTATTTATAAAAGAGTCTGCGTTTACGTACTTGCACGCCTCCATGACTTCCTCATCACTGACATCCTCCTTGCGGAGAAGGATGTTCGAGCGGATAGTTCCCGAGAAAAGGAAAACGTCCTGAAGCATCTGCCCGAAGTGGCTTCTGAGTGAAGATATCTTTATGTTGCGAATGTCTATTCCGTCTACGAGTATCTGACCCTTTTGTATATCGTAGTTTCTGCAGAGGAGAGAAAGAATAGTCGTCTTTCCACTTCCCGTTGAACCTACGAAGGCAACCGTCTGCTTTGCCTCGACCTTAAAGGAAACACCCTTGAGTACCCAGTTTTCTTTCTCATATGCAAACCACACGTCGCGAAACTCAATATTTCCCTCTATGTGATCGAGCTCTAAAGCGTTATCACTGTCCTTGACCTCCGGGTCCATATCAAATATTGTAAATATCTTTTCCGCTGAAGCGAAAGCCGACTGCAGCCAGTTAAACTGCTCCGCAAGGCTTTGCAAGGGGTTGAAGAATTTTGATATATACATGTAGAAGGAAACAACGACACCGCTCGTTATCGTCTGTCCCATAAAGCTTGTGTCCTTGATATAGCCCTTTCCTCCGAGGTAAAGAAGACAAAGAGTACAGGATATATAAAGCATATACACGATAGGTCTGAAGACACCGAAAACGAATATTTCCTGCTCCTTTGCTTTTCCGAGCCTGTTGTTCTTCTCGTTGAATTCACCCATTTTTCTTTCTTCGCGATTGAATATCTGGGTTATCTTCATTCCCGAGAGATTCTCGGAAAGAAAGGTATTTATATCGGTGGTTCCGTCCTTTACCCTTCTGTATGCGCGGCGTGAAAACTTTCTGAATATAAGTGTGAACAGTATAATAAACGGGACGAAGCAAAGAACCATAAGTGTGAGCTCAAGATTAAGCAGGAGCATGGCAACGAGAACACCTACGATAACAAAGCAGTTCTGCACGAGTGTTACTATTATGTTCGTAAACATACGTGAGATAGCGTTCGTATCGTTGGTAACTCGCGTTACGAGCTTTCCTACCGGAATATGGTTGAGCTGTGCGTGCGACAGCTTTTCTATATGTATGAAAAGGTCCTCGCGAAGCTTGGAGATGATCTTCTGCCCGGTTTTCTGAAGTATCATTGCCTGCGCGTACGTGCAGACGAGCGATACGACGAGTATTGCCGCATAGAGAAGAACGTATTTTATAAGCTCGCTCATCTCAAAATCGCTCTTTATCATCTCCTCTATACTTCCGACAAGCCAGGGGGAGAGGATACTGTACGCTATAGAGAGCAGCATTACTATTCCTACGAGCAGGAACTCTCCGACGTACGGCCTTGCATAGGCGAGAAGTCTTTTCATTATCTCGCCATCCTTCATATTTCGGTCAAAGCCTATGGCAGTCTTTTTGTCCTTCATAGTAGCGTAGGCGATGATGAATGCGGTTGCAAACAGGCCTATTATTCCGCCCACAAGAAGGAGAGGATAATATTCACGCATTTTCTTCTCCTCCCTTCTCTTCCTCAAGCTTCTGGAGCTCGACCATAGTGTTGTAATCGGGGCAGGTAGCTATAAGCTCGTCGTGCTTTCCGATCGCGACAATTTTTCCGTCGTCGATAAAGATTATCTTATCCATTTTTTCTATCGTGGATATTCTGTGGGCGATAAGTATAGTGGTCTTGCCCTTTCTGTTCTCTCTGAGGTTATCTATAATTATTTTTTCCGTCTTTGTATCCACCGCGGAAACAGAGTCATCGAGTATAAGTATAGGAGCGTCCTTCATAAGTGCGCGTGCGATAGATATCCTCTGCTTCTGTCCTCCGGAAACGGTAACGCCTCTTTCGCCGAGAACGGTTGAGTATCCTTCGGGGAATCCGCTGATATTGTCGTGAACGTCAGACATTTTTGCCGCTGCGATCACAAGCTCCTCGCCGTCGCTGTCGCTTGCAAATGCAATATTACTCTTGATGGTATCGCTGAACAGGAAGTTATCCTGCGGAACGTAAGCGGCATATTTTCTTACCGTTTTGATAGGAAGTCTGTTTACGTCTATGCCGTCTATAAAGAGGCTGTTATCCGGGACGTTATACGTACGGAGTATAAGGTCGACTACGGTCGTCTTTCCCGATCCGGTCTTTCCTATAATACCTACGTTCTCTCCGGCGTTTATTTTAAACGAAACGTCGCTCAGAACCTCGAGATCACCGTCCGGATATTTAAATGTCATATTGCGGAACTCTATATCTCCCTTTATAGACTCAACGTCGCTTACTCCGTCTCTGTCGCAAACGTCTCTCTTTGCGTCGAGGAGGTCGCCTATTCTTTTAAGCGAGGCTTTTCCTCGAGAACGCATGCCGATAAGCTCGGCAACTGCCATTACAGGCCACACAATAGAGGTGAAGTAGCCTATAAATTCAACGAGATCTCCCGCTTTGAAGGTACCGTTGTACACGAGATATCCGCCGTATCCGAGAATAATACAAACTACCGATTCGACTGAGAGAGTTACAAATATATGAAGCAGGGTAGAGACCCTCGTAAACTCAATATTGGTATCCTCGTTCTTTTTATTCAGCTTTCTGAACGCCATAAGCTCTGACAGCTCTTTTACAAAGGCCTTTACAACAGCGATGCCCGAGAAGCTCTCCTGCGAAAAATCCGACAGATCCGAGAATGCCGCCTGCCTTTCGTCCCACTTGCGCTCGAGAGAGCCTCCGACTATGACGCCTATTGCCATAAGCAGACCTGCGGGAATGAGGACGAGAAGCGTAAGGCTATGATCCATATTCCACATCTTATAGAGTGCAAGGACTCCGAGCATGAGTGCGTCGCACATCATAAGGATCCCCGAGCCGAAGCATTCCTGAACCGTCTCAAGATCGTTTGTAAAGAGGGACATCATATTTCCGACTTTATTCACCTGATAGTACTGCTGCGAGAGATCCTTGCAATGATCGAACATCTCGCGGCGGATAGCGGTCTCTACTTTAATGCCTGAACCGAAGAAGCAGATCCTCCATAGAAAACGACCGAAAACAAGGGCTACTATTATAAGTATGAGGGGCGCGCAGATCTCGTCAAGCAGAACGTCCATAGTGAACGGCACTAAAGCTCCGTCAACGGTAACAGCTCCGGTGTTGATTCCGCTGATGACCATATTGTACAACTCGGGTATCTCAAGCTGAAAATAGTCGACAAGCAGAAGCGCCGCTACTCCGAGCAATAGTGCCGGAAGGTACTTTATATAATAGCGGTTAATGTGTTTTCCGAATATCATTTTTTTCTCCTTTTATTTTTGAAAACTCATAATATTATATCACTATTTTTTATGTTTGTCAATAGAGATTTACATTTTTAAGCACACTGTAACCACAGTGCTTACATGCCCGGATATCCATTGCTTTTTCCCCCTTTTTCTGCGTGCGGTCAGACCTCTTTGAAAAAAAGATCGGCAGAGGAGCATTCCTCTGCCGAATAACACGTACCAAGCGAAGATCCGTCAGCTTATCTTTTCACCGTATACAAGGATCTCTCTTGTGTTTATAGTATTGTACTTGCTTTCCTCGTCGTTTCGTCCTATAACGATCCCGAGTCTTATATACTGACCGCTCGTTTGGTTCATATCAAACAGACAAGTCACAGTTCCGGAATTTCCGTTCCACGGATCCGCAGGTGTCTTTCCCGCACTCACAAGTGTCTTTCCGCCGACCTGATCCCAGCATGCCGTAGGAACTATCTCCCAGTTGACTCCGTCGTCACTCACGTACACCTCTGCTACTCCGGGGAAGCCCTGGAGACTTCCCGAAGAGAATCCGTACGCATCAAATTTGTACTTTGAGCCGAAATTGAGAGTAATAAGACCTATGTACTTTCCTTCCGCATTCTCTTTTCCGCTTATGTCATACTTCTTACCGTCAAATTCAAAGCATGCCATAAACGAGGTTCCCCAGTGACCGTTGACAAGATTCTCTACCGCCGTGGTATAGCCCTTGGAGGAAGAAAACATCTTTTCTATTCCTATTACCGATACACCGTAGCCTATGTCGGCAATATCAGCCTTCTGCGCATCCGAAAGTCCGCTTACAGAATATTCTTTTGACGCAATGGCGTTCTTCGTTCCGAGAATACCGCTGAATGTCTTTCCGTTCGGATAGGTTTCTCCCTTGAGCACCGAAATGAGCTTGTTGCTTGAAGGCACGGACGTGAGATTCACCATCTGTGAAGAATCAACGGTATATTCGTATTTCGGAGCAACGACACCCTCTGACTTCGTAGCATATTCCGCGGGAATTGAAGGCGTGTCAAATACCGCCTTCTTTGCGGCAGTCTTGAGAATAGCTATAACGTCGTCATTGAGAGAACCCTTGAAGCTGACCGCATCGGGTGATTCTCCGAATATCTCGGAAAAGAGGGTAAGCGCTACAAGAAAGCTGCCCGAATATGACGGATGCGTAAGATCGGCATTGTAAAGATCAACGTCCTTTGCGTTGTTTGTGTAAACGTCGTAGAATGCAAGACCCGCGTAAGCTACGTCAACGTCAAGCTCTTTACCGATGGCGTTGTACGCCGCCGCGAGCTTCCACGTCATAGTCTCGTTTGTAAGACCGTTCTCGCTTAGTACCTTGTGTCCCGTCTTGCGTCCCCACGTCTCGTAGAATATGGGGGTAGCACCGTTTGCCCTTACCTTGGCAACAAGCGCGCGTGCTCCGTCATAGAATTTTCCCGGATTGAGAACGGGACACGTGCTCTGCTCCTGCATTACAACAAAATCATATTTGTTTGCCTTAAGAGCCGCGTCAACGAGCTTTCCGTTAACGTCGTTTTCATCCGCGTGATATGCCAGATACCAAGAGCTCTTGAGCACAGCGGTCGTGTTGACCTTATAGCCGGCAGATGAAGCCACGTTCTTGAATAACGTGTGCAGAGAATTGTGTATCGTGTAGCTGTTGCCTATGAAAAGGACCGAATACTCCTTGCTCTTGTCAAGAACCGTGTTCTCATCCTTGACCTCGGTCGTAGAGGCAGCTGTCGTAGTCTCAGCCGTAGTAGCTCCCGCGGTGGTATCCTCGGGTGTTGTCAGCAAAGGATCTCCCTCCGTAGTGGTTCCCGGAGTAGTGCTTCCGCCGCCCGATGCACATGCACCGAGAGTGAGAAGCATAGCTGATAAAAGTATAGCGGATATTACCTTTTTCATTTTTCTTTTCCTTTCGCGTTGCGTTTTTATTTTGTCAAATCGTCAAATGCGAGCTTTATTCCAAGTGCGGTTATCCTTTCGCAAGCGTCCTTTACTCTGTCCGCGCGGTAGTCCTTGAATCTGTGACCGTCAAAGCCTACGCTAAGTCGCACCCCGGACTCGCGTACTATCTCCTGCTGCTTTTCGGAAGAAAAGAATTTCTTTACGTATGCGTGCTCCCTGTAGCAGTGAACGCTGTCATAGTTTACGTTCATCTCCCAGAAGATGCCCCTCTCCGCCATGACCTTGAAGAAGGAAAGAGGTTCAAAGCCAAGGGACTCTATATAAGCAAACATGTCGGTGTGAGCGATACCCATAGGGCACCCGAATCTGTCGGCAAGAGTAAAAATATCATTGTCCTCTATAAGATTCGGACTCTCAAGAAGACAGTAATCGAAGAAGGAAACGTCCTCGCTCTCGGGTAACGCCGTACGCATGTTGTAGAGGTTTGGAACGGTTATCTCTATTCCCCTCATTATCTTTATATCTTTACTGTACTTTTCCTTGATGAGATTCATGTGGTCGAAATAGCGGTAGAGATTGTTCTCGTATCCGTTGTAGATGTCGTCCGACTTGCTTTTCGCGACGTCAAGCCTTCCGCATCCGATCCCGTAGCTGTGGTCGCTTATACCGAGAAGCTCTATTCCCGCCTTGATAGCCGTTTCTACAACGTCCTCCGGGCGGTCGCCTCCGCAAAAAGAATAATAAGTGTGTGAATGAAGATCCTGTATCATAGTCTGTGCCTGCCGTTTTATCGCCTTGATATATGAGTAATTATATCACAAAAAGGAGTAAAAGTCAATAAGAAAAGAGCAAAAAAAGCTCCCGAACTTTTCCCGGGAGCTATGTCATTATATATCAGTGGTCGCAAGCGTCGGCAAAGCAAACACAGACTGCCGCAGCTCTGCCAAACGGCAAGCGGTATAGTATAAGCGCCATTATTCAAACATCATACCGTTCATATAAATATCGGCAAAAAGCTTGTCGCCCGAAAGCTCTACCGAGCTTGCATTCTTTGCAAGGGCCTCAGCCTTCTCTCTCTTGCTTACGTCAAGCAAAAGCATTGACGCTCCGGCAAGCGCGGCATTTCCGACCACGCTTATCCTTCCGAGAAGCTCTTTCGGAATAAGTCCTATTCTTGCGGCATTGCTTGTATTCAGATAATGTCCGAATCCGCCTGCTATGTAAAGGTGCTTAACGTCTGCAACCGATACCCCCGATTTACTGACAAGGGTAAGCATGCCCGCATTTATCGCGCTCTTTGCCAGCTGAAGCATGCGTATATCCTGCTGTGTAAGCACGACCTTATCCGAGAGTGCGACCTCATCGTCCTCAAGGTATCCGCTCTCGTCCATTATCTCAAGGTCGAGCATACATGCGGCCACGTCCACAAGACCGCTTCCGCAGATCCCAACAGCTTCACCGCCGCCTATAACGTGAGAGGCGAGAGCACCGTTGACTACAGATACCTTGTCTATAGCACCGTTGGCTCCCCTCATTCCGCAGGAGATACCTCCGCCCTCAAACGCAGGGCCTGCGGCTGTGGAGCAGACAGAGAAGCCCTCTCCGTCGAATATCGCCATCTCCCCATTAGTTCCTATGTCCACGGTAAGAGACGGTGATTCCGCATCTTCGGGCGAAATAGCAATGAGCGCGCAGACGGTGTCCGCACCGACGAAAGCCGCAATGCACGGAGCAAGATATATTTTGGCATTTCCCTTGAGTGAAGCGAGAGAAAGCTCGCCCGCAGAGACCGTCTCTCCGAAAAGTCTGTCAGCCTCAAACGGGGCGTGAGAGAGAGCCTCGGGCGAAGACTCTGTAAGCAGATAAAGCATTACGGTATTTCCGGTTATCACCGCAGAATCTATATCACCCGCAGAGATCGAAGCAGACCTTGCCATATCCGAGATAAGAGAATCTATTCCCTCTCTTATAAGAGAAGCAAGCTCTGCTCGCTTTCCCGCGAGAGACGCCTCTATTCTCGATATTACGTCAGCCCCGAATACCGACTGCGGATTGAGTGCGCTTGACTCGGAAAGAATATTACCCTCCCTATCATAAAGCCTTGATGCAAGAGTGGTGGTTCCTATATCTATCGCAACACCGTATCTGTCAAAGGTCGGAAGGAGAGAATACTCTGCCATATCTCCGTCGGTAACTATAACCTCTTTTCTCTTCTCAAAGAGAGTTTCTATCTCGCAGTCTCCGAGAATACGTGCAGAGCAGGCAAGCCTTATACCGCCCGCCTTTTCTTCCTTTGTGAGAAGCTTCTCCTCGGAATCAGAAAGAGGAGAAAGCTCACCGACAGCTCTCACCTTACACTTTCCGCATCTTCCGTGGCCTCCGCACGGCAGATCGATAGAAATCACCTCGGACAGCCTTGCGCCGACGTTCGCGTTTTTTATCCTTCCGTCAACAGTTACTCTTGCGGAAAGATCGCTATAAATTTCAGACATAATTACTCCGATATAAGATCAAACAGTACCGCACCGAAATATGTCACGGTGTCAGCTCCGTTTATATATTTCATTCCCGCGGCAGAAGCAAGCATAGACACGTTTATACCGTACGCCTCGAGAGAGGGCATGGCGAGATCGGGATGCCTGCACGGCTCACCGCTCTCCTTCGTGCATTTCTTACACACTCCGCAGCCGCCCGCACCGAGATGAAGGCAGCGTATTCCGCTTTCGCTTGAAATAGAATCGCGCACGGCAAACGAAAGCTTGTAGTGCCTCTTTCTTGCAGCCACCATTCCTTCAAAATCAAAGCTGTCCTCAAGTATTCCTACGTACTGATAAACGAGAGCGTAGGTATACTTCTTCACCTCTGCCATAAGCTCGTCTATCTCTCCGACGTCGGGAGGACACATCCAGCACCTTCCGTACTTTCCGCAGGAGTTGACCGCGCACATATCACGAAATCTGCGGTCGGTAACGATATCAGCGGTACTGATAATATTCGCCGCCGACGCTCCGCATGAGAGCGCAGAGCCTATCATTCTTTCAAAAAGCTCATTTTTCATTGTGATCACTTACTGCCTCAAAGAAGGCGTCTATATTTTCCCACGGTGTAAGAGGGGGCATATCGCAGCCGGATGAAATAACAAAGTTTTTGTGCTCGCTGCATTCGTCCATAAGAGCCTTTGTAGCTTCCTTTACCACCTGCGGAGTTGCAAGGCGAAGAACACCTGCGGGATCTATATTACCCATAACGAGAACGTCGGAGGGTATCTTATCAAGCATTTCCTTCATGCTGACAGAGTTACCGAAATGGTACGCGGACGCTCCTATAGAGAGTATCGAATCGAGCATGCGGGGAGTATTGTTTCCGCAGTTATGATATATGAATGCAAAGCCGTCGTCCATGACCGCATCCGCTATCCTCTTTACGTAGGGAGAGGAAAACTCCTCCTCAAGCGCGGGAGAAAGAAGCCCGGAAACGGGTTCTGCCATCATAACGCCGTCTGCACCGGCATCCTTATATGCCTTTGCGTAGTTTATGAGAAACTCTGTGCATTTTTCAAGCACGACGTGAACCGAATCGGGATCGTCATAGCATTCTATCATTATCTCGGAAACGTCAAAAAGTCTTGCCGCAAGAGAGAACGGTCCGATAATACCCGCAAGAACGGGGCGGTCGGTTATCTTCTCAGCCGCCTTTCTTATAGCGTCGATATATATACCCGAACGCGCGCTTCCAACCTCGGGAACCTTCAATGCCTCTGCTTCGTCAGAGTCATTTATAAGTCTTCCCACAACTGTAGGAACCTCGTCATCCGAAAAGCGCACCGAAGCACCGAAGCACTCCGCCTCAACAGAGAGGTCCATGAGGCTTACCGATGCCGCAGAATCAACTCTCTTTGCGACAAGTGCCATACCCTCTGCCTGCTTTTCACTGTCCGAGATAAGCTCCTTCACCGAGCATCCGAGAAGCGATATGCAGGGGAATGAAAGTATCGGAAGCGCTTTTCCGCTCTCGGGGAGAGAGGCAAGCCATTTGTTCATATCTTTTTTCATAGTTTATATTTATTCCTTTCGTATGGAATCGATTTCAATATCGATCAGTCACCGTAGTATTCGTCAAGAACGTCGGATACGGTGTTTGCCCAATCTATAAGATTCTGCGGTCTGTGTGATACCGTGCTTATATCCTTGAGAACAAGCTCAAGAGGACAACCGTGCTTTACGGCAAGCTTTACCGTCTTTTCTGTCTCTCGTCTTATAACGTCGGTATCCGTGCATATCGCGACGTTTGCGGGGTTCGGCTTTCTCGAATATACGTAAGAGCCTCCGAGCCTCTCTGCCATGACATCCTCGTTTGCCCAAGGAGACACACCGACCTTGCGGAGGTTCTTTATACTGCCGAGAACGTCAAGTTTTTTGTCAAGAGGCTCACAGCAGCCGTAATAAGAATACGCAAACCTTTCGGAAAGCCTTGCCGAATAGTCTATATCAAATTCCTTGTGCATATCCGGGGATACGTCGCCAAAGCACTGTGCCATTCCGCGGAACCAGGTAGACTTCCAGCCCTCCTCCGCAAGCCCCGAAATATACGACGGAGTACAGTGTAGGTTCGGTCCGCTTCCGTCGACCTTCAGATGCTTTTCGACAAAGTCAAGCTCTGCTACGGCAATATCGTGAAAGCGTTCTCTTATTGCATGAAGATACTCGGGTCTGTCATAGAGGTCGAAAAGTATCGGCTCCACACCGCGAAGGCGCGCGATAATATCCCACGGTGCATGGTAGAGGTATCCTCGCCCGCACAGCTTCACCGGCATAGCGTCGCCGAGCAGCTGTGTGTAAAACTCCATATTCTCCGCATCCTTGTCGGGCCGTGCGGTGAAGGTTGGTATTTTTATCTGTTCGAGCGCCTCCTCGTCCTCCAGAATATCCTCGTAGCTGTGAGAGACGATATTGTTCATATCATCCGTCCTGAGGATCTCCTCCTTTTGAGAGATGCCTATACCGCTTGAGTCATAAGCCATCGTAACTCTGTAAAAGGGCTCGAAAAGGGTGTCCGCCTTGATATACTTCCATCTGTATATCGAGCGTCTGAGAGAACACTCGACCGCTCTCGCTCTTTTGTCCTCGCACACACACGTAAGCTCACCGTCGATATCCATCTGATACCACGGGATCTCATCCAAAAGAACGGGAGGACGAACGAGCTTCAAGTCGTTCGTATCTCTCATTCTTTCGTTCATTTTTTGTTGCTTTTCCGAGCTTGCCATCTCCATGTAGACTCTTGCAAGCTCTCTGACAGTATATATATCCTTTTCGGTCATATTTCTTCTCCCGTCAAGCAGCCGTATCCGATCTTCTGTCCGATCAGTATTTTCCAAGCTTCTTTGCAAGCTCTGTTATCTCACACATGTTGCGGTAAGAAACAGAGTTGGGTATAGAGTGATCGGAGGCGAACACGTATCCTCCGCCCTCCTTCATAATAGGGATGATCCTTTCCATCTCCGCCTTTACAAGGTCGATATTATCCCACAGCTGAGCATTGATACCGCCGTGGAATGCAAGCCTATCTCCGTAAAGGCTCTTGAGTCTTGCGGGATCCATACCTGCCTTTATCTCAAGGGGATTGAGCATTTCAAGTCCTATTTCAACAAGATCGGGAACGAAAGGCTCGATAAATCCGCACGAATGGAGCTCGGTGACAAGTCCTCTCTCGTGCGCCCAGTCTATCGCTCTCTTATGGAAGGGCTTGAGTATCTCACGGTACATCTCGGGTGAGAAGAAGGTGGAGTTTTTATACCCCATATCGTCATACCAGAAGATCCCGTCAAATTCATATCCCGCGTCAAGTATCCTCTGACAGAGATCGAGCGAGGTGGTAAGATAGGTATCTATAACGTCGCATATCCACTCGGGCTCCTCATACATTCCGATAAGGAAATTTTCTGTTCCCGTAAGTCGTGAGTGGGCTACGTCAAAGCCGAACCATACGACAAGCTGAAGGAATCTTCCCTCCGCCTTCCACTTCGGGTAGTTCTTCTTCAGATAGTCCCAAGGGATCCTGTCATCATGATATTCGAGCATCCTGGCCTTGGCCTCGGGCCATTTGTCCGAGGAATCGTAGTGGAAGCCGAGCCACTCGGGTGTGGAATCCAGCTCCTTGAATTTCCTCTGTGTGTTTCCCCAAGGGGTAGTAACTATAGTGTATCTGTCGGTATCTTCTATTATTTTCTTTTCATAACGGGGAGAGTTATCCGGGCAGACTCTCACTATCTTATCGTATCCGAAGTGATCCTGCCAATCAACGCCCGCAGGCATGCCTTCTCTCTTCCATCTTGCTACAGTTCCTGCCCAGGCACTGTCGACCATGAGAATACGGTCTATCTCCTGCCGGCGGTAGGTTCTGAGCATTCTTTCTCTTGTGGTCAGCTCTGTCATAATGCTTTACCTCCAAATATCAAATTTGCTTTGCTGCTATGCTGTTACGTGGATCTTCACCTTTTTTATTTGCCAGAAAACGTATTTACAGGCGGTGTGGCAAAATAGCCTGCCGGAACACTGTGCCGTGGCAGACTATGTTTACAATACGGTTCTCGGGCCGTTTTTTATGAGCTCACCGAGAACCGACTCTGAATGATCTATTCCTTGTATGAGCGGGAAAAATCGTTACATTACCGACTTACAAAGAGCTACGGCCGCATCTGCCGCGCTTGCAGCGTCGGTTGTGTAGCAGTCAGCGCCGATAGAATCGCAGAAGTCCTGATTTACGGGAGCTCCGCCTACCATTACCTTTATCTTGTCTCTGACGCCTGCAGCATCTACAGCCTTTACTACCTCTGCCATAACGTTCATCGTCGTTGTGAGAAGAGCGGAGCAGCAGATGACCTGACATCCTTCCTCAATAGCCGTCTGAACGAATTTCTCTGCGGGAACGTCAACACCGAGGTCAACGACCTCAAGGCCCTTACCCTCAAGCATCATACGAACGAGGTTCTTTCCGATGTCATGGAGGTCGCCCTGGACCGTGCCTATGCACACCTTACCCTTAGCCTTTGCTCCGCTTTCTGCGAGGTGGGGCTTGAGTATCTGCATACCCATATTCATTGCTCTTGCCGCAACGAGAACCTCGGGAACGTATACCTCGTTGTTCTTGAACTTTTCACCTATGACGTTCATTCCGTCAAGAAGGCCCTGGTTCAGTATGTCTATGGGAGCGGCTCCCTCGTCGAGTGCCTGCTGGACCATTTCCTTTACTATCTTTGCTTTTCCCTTCTGAAGGTTTGCGGAAATTTCACTTAAAACTATCATGATTCTTTCTCCTATGATATTTATATTTTGTTTTTTGACGCTGAGCTCTCTGTATTTGCTCGGCGTAGTGTTCATTTGGATAGAAAAATTGCGGTAAAAAGACGGAACGTCACGCAGTCCGCATTCTATTACGATCTCCTCCACCGTGAGATCTGTCTCGCGCAGAAGTCTGCATGCCTGCTCTATTCTAAAATCCCTCAGATACTCGGAAAACGACCTTCCCGTGATCTTTTTAAAAAGCCTGCTGAGCTTCGGATCGCTTATGTAAAGTGTCCTTGCTATTCTTTCAAGTGTAAGCGAGCATTCGGGGAAATGCTGCTCTATCGCTCTGAGAGCCTTGGTCACGATCTCGAGCTCCTTGGGCGGGAATGACCGAATATTCTTTTTCGCACTGCTGACGTAGCGTCCTATGGTTACAAGCATGAGCGACAGATACGCGCGCACGCAATCTGCCCATTCGTTCTGCCTTTCTGATATTTCTCTCTCTATCGAATCAAAGAGAAAGCATATATCACTGCGGCTGTTTGAATTCAAGGTAGCATACGCCACCTGAGCGTTATCTCCGAACACACCGTAGCAAAAGCGTGTGTTATCCGGATTTTTGACGTCACTGTCAAACCACGGATCCACGTCAAACAGTATTCTGCGAACCTCAAGTGTGCCTCCCTGCTCTGTGAGAAAATACGCGTGCGGTATATTCGGCAGAACGACGTATATGTCTCCCTCCTCGCATGGTATCGCCTGACCGAGCACTCGGTGAATGCCGCTTCCTTTACACACCATGCTTATTTCCACAAGGGCATCTCTGTGCAGATGGGCGAAGGAAAGGTCAGGAGAATATACTCTGTCACAGTACAGCTGATCGCAACATATTGGTTCTTTTTTTGACGGTCTCCGTCTGTGCGGAGAATCATCCTTATACATTTCCCGATTCATATCAGATCTCTCTTTTATTTATTTTCGAATCAAGGTCTTATCTTCTTTATTTCCTCTGCGTAATACTTTACGAGCTCGAACTTGCTTCCCGGCATAAGCCTGTGATCCGGGCAAGGAATAAATCCGCCCATAGAAGCGAGCCTCTTCATTCGCTCTATCTCCTTATCTACCGCATCCTTATCCTTGAGGAAGGCTATCTTATCCATTCCTCCGACACCGAGTATTTTATCACCGAATTTATTGCGTGCCGGCTCAAACTGATCTCCCCATACACCTATTTCTATCGGAAACATAGTGTTTACACCGTTATCTACCCAGGTGGGAAGAAGCTTTTCGGTAACTCCGTCACAGTCGAGTGATATTATATCTATACCGTACGTGCGGCAGAGGTCTGTTCTCTTTTTATAGTGCTTGGCACAAAGCCCGTCAAATATTTCGGGAGAGATAAGAGGTCCGCTCTTATAGCATACGTCCTCCCAGAAGTGAGCGAAATCAAACTTCAATCCACTCTCAAGCACGGTCTTTACACATTCATACTGCATATCTGCGTAGGTATCGACTATGTCGGCAAAAAGCTCCTCGTCCTCATCGTAAATAAGATAGCTCATTCCGGTTACGGTAGTGATATCTCTTATTTCTCCGAGCACGCTGCCAAGGCTGATCCCGACAGGTCTGTCGCAGGATCTATCCTTAAAAGAGCGCTTTATCGCGTCAAGATCTATTCTCTCGGGCACGTACTTCATTTTAGGCTTAAAGAGTGTCTCAAACGCCTCTCTGTCCTTCAGAAGGTAGCCATCCTCAGACGGTATCGAGACGACACCCGGCTTTATCCTTTCGATAACACCGTTACCGGTAAGGACTCTCTGCGTTCCGTCGGGAAAGGTATCGAGAACCTCTCTTTTGAAGGAGGGAAAGAGTCTCATATTTCCCCTCACGGTATTATACCAGTTAAAGTCCCAGCCGATGATCTCGTCAAGCTTTTTATCCGCCTCTTGGCTGTCGCCCCAGCTCTTTGCAAGCTCGTAGGGGATATGCCCCTGCTCCGCCCACTCAAAAAGCAACTCCTTCCAGTATCCGAAATGCACTGCGGGAAGCCTGTCGACGTCCATGAAGTGCAGGATATTCATAGCTCTTTCACGGTTTGTCATATTATCCTCCGAATTTAAGGTAAAGACAAAGCATCATTATGCGATTCTATTATACCAAATGTTTTAGTGATTGTAAATAGGGTATACATTATTTTTGAAAGATCAAAATGAAAGGAAACCATATACTATCAGCCCGAAATCGCCTTTTTACCCTCTGTATCTATCTCTTTTTCGAGTTTCCCGTACACTTTTTTGTAGATCAGCGACGCAAAGATGAATGTAAACCCATCTGAGAAGATCTGAGCCGCAACCACGCCGTAAAGTCCGAGCAGATGATTGAGTATAAAGAGAAGAGGTATTGCAAAGAGGCCCTGACGGAAGATACCGAGGATAAGAGACTCCTTTCCCTTGCCCATAGACTGCAGGCAGTATATCTTCTGGAAGTTGGATATCATAAACGGGGGCGCAAGGCATGCGATACGCAGAAAATCCTTTCCGTAGGATATAGTCGCCTCATCCTTGATAAACAGCCAGACGATCCTGGGCGCAAATATCTCGGAGATCACGATAAACACTCCTGCCACAGCCATTCCCGAGATCTGCGCTGCTCTTGTGAACGCTCGCATCCTCGGGTAGTTCTTCGCAGCGTAATTGTACGCGACAAGAGGCATCATTCCCTGGCAGAGTCCCATTCCTATATTCAGAGGAAGCATATCCGCCTTCATTACTATTCCGTATGCGGCAAGCTCTATATCTCCGTAGCTTGCGGTGAGATTGTTCTTTATTATCGAGGAGATATTGGCAAGGAGGGCGGTTATTGCCGAAGGTAGTCCTATCGAGAAGATAGCTCCTATCAGCTTTTTGCTTATGCGTATCTTCCTCGGTGAGAAGGAGAGGGGGGCTTTGTCCTTAAGCCTTACGTAGACGAATATGAAATAGATAAGAGTTATTACGTTTGAAAGGCAGGTCGCCATAGCCGCGCCCGTGACCTCGTTACCCTTTGGAAGTATAACAAACATAAAGAGCGGGTCGAGAATAATATTTGATATTCCGCCGAGCGCGAGACCTATGCCCGACTCCTTTGAATATCCCGCACTTCTTATAAGATGCGACATCGTAAGACTTATGGTAGACGGAACTCCTCCAACGACCACTACCCAGAAGAGGTAGCTTGAGGCATAGCCCACCGTATTATCCGACGCACCGAGCAGCCTTGCGAGCGGCTCTGTGAAGAAGAAGCTGACCGCCGAATACGCGGCGGCTATAGCGAGAGAACCGTATATACTGAACGCACCGACTCTTTTTGCCTCCTCGTCACGCTTTTCTCCGAGCAGTCTGGAGAGCAGACTTCCGCCGCCCACACCGAACAGGTTTGAAAGCGAGTTGAGCATAAAGAAAAGTATGCTCACAAGGCTCGCCGCCGCAACCTTGTACGGATCGTTGCTCATTCCGATGAAAAAGGTATCGGCAAGGTTATATATCATGGTTATAAGCTGGCTTATTATAGTGGGTATAGCCATTGTGAGAAGCGCGCGCCCTACCGGCATACGCTCAAAAAGCTCTGTCTTGCTGTTTTTCATTACGCATCTCCTTTTGCACCGCCGTGCAATTTTTTAAAAACAAATCATATTATAATTATATCACAAAAAAACGCACAAGTCAATAGAGTTTCGGGAAAGCCCAAGTGCTTTACCTGATATAATATTCCTCCTTTCGGTTGACAAAAAGAAAAAAATATGATATAATGTTTGCGAAAAAAGAAAATGCATCAATGGCAGAAAGAGAGGGCTATATGGATTATCTTCAGAAGCTGAACTACCACTACAGGCCAAAGGCAGGATGGGTGAACGACCCCAACGGGCTCGTTTATTTTGACGGGTACTATCACGTGTTCTATCAGCACGCTCCGGATTTTGAGATACCGTGGCAGCAGCCCATGCATTGGGGGCACGCCCGTACAAAGGATTTTATAAGCTGGGAGGAGCTTCCCGTTGCTCTCTTCCCGGATATGCCGTATGACGACAAGGGATGCTGGTCGGGCACGGCTATAGTAAAGGACGGTGTTTTGTACCTCTTCTACGCCTCGATAAATCTTCCCAAGGGAAGCGAAAGAAAGGCGCAGACTGTCAGCGTCGCCTACTCCACAGACGGAATAAGCTTTAAAAAATATGAGAAAAACCCCGTTATCGCACACTATCCCTCTGACGGCGGTCCGGATTTCAGAGACCCCGCGGTCTGCTGTATCGACGGAATCTACTACTGCGTCATGGCAAGCGGAAATCCCGAGAGCAAGACCGCACGCCTGCTTCTATACAAAAGCGAGAACCTCTTCGATTGGGATTACGTAGGGATAATGAGCGAATGGGAAAACGGCAAGTATGCCGAGTGTCCTTCTTTTATGAGTGCAGGAGACAAGTGTCTTCTCACTGCGTCTGTATGCCCTCTCGACAGTGCACATTATTTTTCGATAATGTACGGAAGCTTTGAGGGCGGAAAATTCACTGTAGAGCATACGGGAGAGGTGGACAGAGGGCCCGACCAATATGCGGGGCAGGTCTTCACAGATCACAAGGGCAGAAACATCCTTATTTCGTGGATACCCGGATGGAAGTATAAGGGCTACGCCGAAAAGGACGTAGGCTGTATGTCTGTTCCGCGAGAGCTGACTCTCGTCGACGGCAAGGTGTACGGATACCCTATAGAGGAGCTTCGCCATCTTCTGAAGGAAAGCGACCCCGCGCTTACAAGAACGGATACGGGCTTTATCATAAACAGAGAAGGCAGAGATCCGGTAGTATATAACGGTGAGATAAAGGACCTCAAAATACTCCGTGACGGATACATTATGGAGGTGTTCGTAAACGGTGGCGAGGATATATTCTCTGTTCTTCTTTAAACGCAGGACAGAGCGCGCCCCGAATCGGAAAAAGGACAGAGAATGTGGATTCTCTGTCCTTTTTAACTGTGTGTGATATGCTCGCTCCTCCCGTTCTTCTGCTCGCTGTCCTCCTCAGATAAGCGAAAGCCAAAGCGGAAGGGTCACGACCGAGAAGAAATGCGATATAAGCGCAAGCCGTGCTCCCGTCTTGCAGTCCTCTCCTATCATCTTCGGGAAGACGATAGTATTAAGTCCGCACGGCATGCAGGTGATCATTATTACCATGGGCATAAGAGTATCAAGGTGTGCGAGCCTGCATACAAGATACGCAAGCATAGGTATGACCAAAAGCCGAATAGCGCAGAATACGTATACCGTCTTGTTGGTCAAAAGCTCCTTCAATGCGAAGGTGGAAAGAGTCATTCCCACGAGGAGCATGCTGAGAGGCCCGACGCAGGAGGAAGCCATCGACACTGCTGACGATATGACGTCGGGAACAGTAACTCCCGTAAGTCCGCATATCATTCCGAGAAGCATGGCTACTGTTATTGGGTTGAGCAGTTTTTTGATCGGATCTTTCCCTCCGGTGAGCAGGGCGTATCCCATAGTATAAGTATATACTATAAACGGAATGGCAAAGAACATGAAGTCCGCCAGCACCTCTTCGCCGAACACCGCCTCTATAAGCGCATATCCGAGATAGGCGTAGTTAGTTATCGCGAAGGAATATCCGTACACCTTTCTCTCATACGGATGCTTTGTAAGTATCTTCGGAGCCAAAGCTCCGATAACGACCAAAACGAGAAGAAGGACGAGTGACGCCAAAACAAGCGTGTACCCTTTAGCAAGATAAGAAAGCGTAAAATTGCCGGCAAAGCTTCGGAAGACCTTTGCGGGAAGAAGAATATTGACAAGAAGCACAGACAGAATATCACTGTGAGACGCCTTGTCCTTTTTCAGCTTCCCGATAAGCCAACCCGAAAGCAGAAAAATATAAAGTATAGAAAGCTGTTTCAGTATGATCTGCATTTGGTTATATGTCCTCGCCGGTTGATCGTTTTTTATATATTATATCATAAAGATAGGTAGGTGTCAAGGGACAATAAAAATGTTGCGAACTGCCGTTATCAGCGATCCGCAACAGTGCAAGCCGGCAACCGCTACCACGTTCTGTCCTCACACAAATTGTTCCAATAGTAATTGACCTTGGAAGCATATATCTTCATCTGGCATTCGCCGTAGTATGGCTTTTTCTTAAAGTTCAGCACACATTCCACTATGCGCGCAATGCCGTCAATATATTGATATAAGAACTCCGGTTCACATTCACCACAGTTTACTTTCTGAACAAAATCGCATACAGTCCATTCGGTTCTGATAGTTTTTCCGAAGAAATTTCTTTTGAAAACATATACGGTAACATCATATCCGTCACCGTCTTCCAAAATATATTCAACCTTAGACGCGTCTGTCTTTACCAATTGCGTAAAATTGCTGTGCGGATGATCGGGAGATATCCAAAAGCCATCCTCAAAATCAAATCCGAGGATCCCGTCTCTGAGATATGCACGTGTTACCTTGCAATCATGTAAAGTGATATACATCTCATTTGTATCGCAATGGATAAACTTCATTCCATTTACCTCTTTTCTATCTTTATTACACCTCAAAGCTATGAAGATCGTAATCTGTTCGCAGCCTTTTTCCGCAATCGCAGCATCTCATTCACTTTCCGCCCTCTTATGCTTAATAATACCGAGGACCGAGGACGTAATAACGGCACATTCGTAAATAATTCCACCGCCCGAAAGGACTATAGAATTATAAATAAGGCAAAGCGGAGATTTTACAAATACAGCCGCACGCGTGTGCTGAGGGTCCTTAAAGGTAAGGCTTACCGTATTAAAGACAAGCCCTATCATGATCAGAGCCGAATACCAGCCCTCCCACGTAAGTAGACTCAATATCACTATGAGAACAGAAAAAACGATAGGCTCTGCTATGCTTTTTCCACCCCTCTTGTCTCGAAAATAGTAAAAAACACAGCTGACCGCACCGAGAGCATTAAGTGCAATAGCCGTCGGAGCACCTATAAAAACATAATGCAAAGTAAATATAAGCCCCGTGGTAAGCTGAAGAATAATAATTCCCCTCTGCGTCTTCATCTGGTATGACAAAAATCCCGTTACCACCGCTACGGCTCCGAGGATCTGACCGAGTAAGTAAAGTGTTTCGTCGGACACCGATATACACCGCCCTTTCTTTTATATATTATACCACAACTTTATCGGCATGTCAAGGCTCTCACCGACCCGAATCTGTATGCAAAGGCAAAAAATGCGCAGATCTGCGCGCAAAAATATATGCAAAGCTTCAAAAAGTCGCAGAGTCAAAAAAGCCCCAAGATGCCGAGACACCTTGGGGGGAGAAGCCTCTCAATATCTCCGCGCTTTGACGGGCTTTTAATGCCGTGCTTTGAGATGAGGCCGCGTATTATTTATTCAAAGCTTTCTTTCTTCGTTCTACGCCGATCACTGCAGCATCGTCATCGTTATAGCCCCATTCGGTTTTGAGGCAGAAAATCATTCTATCATACGTTTCATTCGTTTTAGCGCGATCTCCAAGCATTTCGTATATTGTTGCAATACCGTCAAGAGCGTCCGTAAATCGTGGCTTTTGAGATTCTTCTGATGCCCATGATCTTTCATAATATTCTATCGCCTTTTCATACTCGCATTTACGCGCGTAGTACTGTGCCGTTTCAAAGAGAAAACCGGCATTATCCGCGAACTCTGCCAAAGCAGATTGCATAATATCGTCAGCTTTCTTTGCATCATATTCCGCAAGCGCAATATACGCCTTGTACACAGGAATCAAGAACGGTCTGTGAGCGGGCAATCCCGCGCATTTTTTCAAATATTCCTCCGCTTCTTTAGTTCGATGATCGGCGATCAGATTATCCATGATCTCATAGTACGGCAGCGGTGTTTGCGGAGTAACGGTATCGCTGTCAATTACTTTCTTGTAAAAATCAATAACGCTTGAATGATTTGCACAATTCCAATCCCATATATTTGCTCCATCCGCTTTCTGCAGCATCCACTGGCAATCCTTGATTTCGGGAGCGATAAGAATCGCTTCACGGGCATATTTGCTTACCTTTCGCAAATATGATTCTGCGCGATGATGATAGAGACTTGCAAGTAATGACAGCACCCTTCTCCTATCCTCTGACTCTTCAAGTTGAATTTTTAACACGTTTTCATACTCATAAAATACGTCATCCGTGAATTCTTCCTCAACGTCAAGCCTTTTTTCTATGCGCTGCAATTTCTGTTCTGTGGTCAAGTCAAAAAGCTCGTCGATCGTCACACCAAGCTCACTTGACAGGATCGGTAACAGCGTAATATCGGGCATCGTAACCCCCGTTTCCCATTTTGATATTGATTGTCCGCTGACGCCTATTTTTTCTCCGAGCTGCTCTTGCGTTACACCAATTTTTTGACGCAATATTTTGATCTTATTTCCAATATCCATATATGATTCTCCTTTGGTCGGTCAAATTTTATTTACCAAGCACTTGATGGTTATATTATAGCATAAAAAACAATTGAAATCAATAACGCATTTTTAGAATCGGTTCGCATAATAAGAAAAATATCCCCATCTGCATAACAGATGGGCGTGATGAACCTCTCAAGATCTCCGCGTTCTGACGGGCTTTTAATGCTGTGCTTGTAACGAAGTCTATGTAACTTTTATTTCTCGTCAGAATTCCAATACTTTGCATATTGTTTTCGCAAGTATAACCAACCGAACAAATGGTAGAATAAACTACTTGTGCTGCATATACCTACAATAGCAAAAATTATATTTTGGGGAGAAAACAGGGGTGTTCCATCAAAAATGTGCGACAATATAATACCTGCGACAGATATAGAGGAAAACAGAAGTCCGATTAAAATGTATTGCCACACTAAATGTCGCAAATATATATTTCTATAAACTTTTCTTTGAAGCAGGTCTGCTTCTCTTGTTATACGATATACAGATGTGGTCTTTAAGCCTTCTATAAAATTGCCGCTGATTTCGGTCGCTTTGTACTCACGTTTCAATAATTGCTCGGTTTGTATCATGCCGCGTTCTTTTACAAATGAACAAGTCAAAAAATATTTCGTGGCTTTCGGAGAGGCTTTGACAAATTTGAATTTTCTGAATCCGGAGATCTTTTCAAGTCTCCATCCCTCATTTTCTAAACGTTCCAATTCAGCTTCAATTTCATCACATCTCCATATAGGGGCAAAAAAGCGTTTTGTCATTGTTTC
>SVRJ01000067.1 GCA_015064885.1 Oscillospiraceae bacterium | reverse complement strand
CGGCGGCGCGGATGCCATATTCGTCCACGGAAGAACCAAGGATATGATGTACAGCGGACACTCGGATAATACACGTATAGCAAGCGTGAAGGAGGCGGTCTCTGTTCCCGTCATCGGAAACGGAGACGTAAATACACCGCCCGATGCCGTGCGTATGTATAATGAAACAGGCTGTGACGGAATTATGATAGGCAGAGGAGCCCTCGGAAATCCGTGGATATTTGAAAACATAAAAGCACTTTCCGAAGGGAAGCCCGAGAAGGTGCCTTCGCCCGAGGAGATACGTGACGCTATGCTTGTGCATTTTGATATGGCACTTGAGCTTAAGGGCGACAGATGCGGTATAGCCGAAACCAAAAGCCATCTCGCATGGTATATAAGAAATTCACGCGGAGCGGCATCGGTAAGAGACAAAATAATGCGCTCGGAAAATGCCGGGCAGATAAGAGAAGCCATATACGAGGCTTTTAATACAGAGCAGGATGCTTAAGACTTGGAGGACAATAAAATGATTTTCTTTTACGTAAGACACGGAGACCCCGTATACCATCCCGATTCACTTACACCAAAGGGAGAACGCGAGGCTGAAGCTATAGGAAAAAGACTCGCAATGTACGGAGTTGATGAAATATATACTTCTACGTCGAACAGAGCAATACTTACGGCAAAGCCCACGTGTGAGCTTCTTCATAAAACTCATACAGAGCTTGAATTTTGCCATGAAAGCCTTGCATATAAGGAGTTCAGCGGAGATTCGAACGGGGTACGCAGATGGGTATGCGAGCTTGAAGAATACAAGAATCTTTTTGTAAGCCCCGAAATGAGAAAAATGGATAAGGAGTGGTACGAGCACCCCGCACTTGCCTCCACGGGAATAAAAGCGGGCTGGAAGAGAATATCAGATGCCGCAGACGAATTTTTTGCTTCTCTCGGATACGAGCATATAAGAGAAGAGAACAGATACAGAGTTGTTGAAGGAACCGATGAAAACAAGAGAGTTGCGCTCTTTGCCCACGAGGGCTTCGGACTTATATTCCTCAGCGCGCTTCTCGATATACCCTATCCCATGATAAGCACGCATTTTCACATAAGAACAACAGGCCTTACCGCTATAGAATTCAAGCATGAAAGCGGATTCTCTGTTCCTAAGGTGTTTACTCATTCAAACGACGCTCACCTTTATAAAGAAGGACTTCCTCTCGGAAGAAATTATTATAAAGGAAATATAATATTCTGATATATACTACAGAAAAATGAAAGAAAGAAAAAGAAAAATACTCACACTTATATCAGCTACCCTTCTTTTCGCTATGCTCGCTTCATGCTCCTTGCGTGAAGGCCGCGGTGATACCACTCAGGGCGAAAGCACCACGCTCGAAGAGTCGGACACACCCGCTCAAGCTACCGAGGAAATTACAACGGCTGACGTTTTGCCGGAAGGCGTTAAGCTTACAATGTCGCAGATAAGCACGGTAAATACGGAGTCTTACCGAGATGAGGATAAATATTCCGAGTATATTCGCGCTTCGGAAAAAAGATATCTCGTTCCCGGACTTGTGCAGAATACAGTTCCGCAAGGACTCTCTGTGTCTCCTGACGACGGACGTATCTACGTGAGCTCATATTCAAATCTGAAGAATACACCGTCTGTAATACTCGTTATGAATAAGGATGGCGTCTCCGTAGCCGAATACTTCATCATAAACTCTGACGGAACTCCGTTTACGGGTCACGTTGGAGGAATAGCGGTTACAGAGCATTACATGTACGTTGCCGTAGGCTCTGACGGAAAAGGGGCGTACTGCCTTGCCGAATTTAAGCTTTCCGAGCTTCAGAGATACGGAACAAGTGATATAAAGATAGAGAAAACGGTATCAGTTCCGTCGGGGACCGGATTTCTCTCTTATGCCGACGGTATCCTTTGGACGGGTAACTTTTATCTGAAGGGAACATATGACCTCGGCTCGAAATTCAATTTTACCACAACAGTCGACGGAAAGGCATACGGCGGATATGCCGCAGCATATAGCCTGGATAAGGAGAACGCAAGGCTTGTCGAGGATGATAAACTCGGATACGCAAAGCCGAGCTTTGTCCTTGCCGTTCCGGATAAGGTGCAGGGCTTTGCCTACAGAGGAGGAAAGGTCTTTCTCAGTATATCCTACGGACGAAAGAACGATTCCTTCCTTTCGGTGCACAGCTTTGTCCCGGGTAATACCAAAAAGACGGTAAAGATAGATAACGTGTCGTATGACTTTGAGACCCTTGGTCAAAAGAATCACGTTAAGACTTTTACACTTATGCCGATGACAGAGGGACTTACATTTGATACCGACGGAAGATTACTCGTGCTCTTTGAATCCGCCGCAATGAAGTACGCAGACTCGCGTTGCCCTACAGCATATATCTGGGCAACCGAATTTTGATCCAACCTTTTTTAAAGCTATTGACTAAACGTGCGTTTTGTGATATAATAATATAAGGACAACGATAAAATGAAAGGAGGCTTTACTGTGTCGGATAAGAAAGCTTCGGTAAAAATAATAGCTCAGAACAGAAAAGCCTACCACGATTATTTCGTTGAGGAAAAATACGAGGCAGGTATAGAGCTTTACGGAACAGAGGTCAAAAGCGTGAGAAACGGAAGCGTTAACCTCAAGGATTCCTTTTGCACCGTGAGAAACGGCGAGCTGTTCGCACTCGGAGTACGCATAAGCCCGTACGAAAAGGGAAATATCTTCAACAGAGATCCCCTGCGTGAGAAGAGACTGCTTATGCACAAAAAAGAGATAATAAAGCTCATGTCCTATTCGGCAAAAGACGGATATTCTCTCATTCCTCTTTCTCTTTACTTTTCCGGATCGAGAGTTAAGCTTGAGCTCGGTCTCTGCAAGGGTAAAAAGCTTTACGACAAGAGAGAGGCCGAGGCAGAAAAGAGCGCAAAACGCGAGATAGAACGAAACAAAAGATTCTGATCTTTTACGGAGGGGCTTATGCAAAACGCAAGTATAAAGGTTGACTTCTCAAAAGTGTGCGGCAGGATAAAGCCTATGCACGGAGTTAACAGCGGACCCAGAACAAAGGTCTTTACTTATAATGCAAGTAAGCTGTTTACGGATATCGGTATACCTATGTGCCGACTCCACGACGTTGAATATCCTTACGGAAGCGGAGAGTTTGTCGATATACACTGTGTATTCAAGAATTTCGACGCCGATGAAAACGATCCCGCATCGTATGACTTCGGACTGACCGATAAGTATATAGAAGCAATAAGAGACGTCGGTGCCGACGTTATGTACAGACTCGGTGAGTCTATAGAACACGCACCCGTAAAAAGATATATACATCCCCCGAAGGACTATGCAAAATGGGCGAGAATATGCGAGCATATCATACGCCATTATAACGAGGGCTGGGCAGACGGATACAGATGGAATATCACCTATTGGGAGATATGGAACGAGCCTGACCTCGATATAAGCAGAGAAACAAAAAAGATGTGGTCGGGAAGCGAGGAGCAGTTCTACGGTCTGTATGAGACTGCGGCAAAGCATCTTAAGTCCTGCTTCCCAAGCCTTAAAATAGGAGGCCCCGCCATAGCAGGTAATCTGGCGTGGGCGGATAGATTCCTTAAAGCAATGAGCGAGAGAGAGACACCGATAGACTTTTTCTCCTGGCATAAGTATTCCTCGGATATATCAGCTTACGTAAAGCACGATGCCGCAGTGTATGACCTGCTCGTAAAATACGGATACGCAAATGCCGAGATATTCCTCGATGAGTGGAACTATATGGAGAATTGGGGCAACCAGCCTCCCTCCTTTAAAAAGCTTGTCGGTATGACGGGCGCTGCCTTCTGCGCGGCGGCACTCACCGCTTTCCAGAGATCTCACCTCTCGGGCGCCGAATACTTTGAAGCCGACGTAATAAAAGAATGGTGCGGACTTTTTGAGGTAGAGGATATGTCGATAGATTCTCTGGCGCATAAGGATTCAAAGGGAAAGCTCAAACCGAGAAAACCCTTCTATGCTTTTTCTTCCTTCGGCTCACTCTATAGACTCGGAAAGGAATGCGAGAGCATAAGTACAGCCGAAGGCGTTTATACCCTGGCCGCCCGAAGCGAGTCCTCTGCAGGCGTGATGCTGGCGTCCTATCATTCAGAGCTTTCGGATCCTTCGTGTGAGATAACACTCGAGAATATCCCCGAAGAGGCAACCGTGCTTCGTGTATACCTCACCGATGAGAATAATGATAACACTCTCGAAAGAGAAATAAAAATAACAGAAAAAACACTGACGCTGACACTTACGCTGTCCGACGAACAGATAAGGCTCATAGCGGCAGAGTAATATATATTTTTCAGCAACGCTGAAGGATCTGCGTTTCTCCCCCACACTTAAAAGTGGGGAGTAAACGCCCATATATGGGGGCGTAAAGGTTTCGACGGGGATCTTGAAGCGCGGCAAGCGGGTAGAGCCGGGATAATCTCTTTAAACTGTTCCAATTTTAAATATAAACGCTAACGATAATTTAGCTCTCGCTGCCTAACGCGGCGCGTCCGCCCGAGGAGTACCACGGCCTCGGCTCGGGCGTCACACAGTGGTGAACATGAACCGCCAGTCTCCTTTCTAACGGTCATGCATAAAAAGGATACCTCCCCTCGCTTTTGTTTGTTTGGACGAGGGTAGGGAACTCTGCAAATAAACTGCACCCGGAGAAAACTGCGTGAATGGATTTTCGGACACGGGTTCGATTCCCGTCGCCTCCACCAGCCCGGAAGGCCGGGCAGCCAAAAATCGGGGTAGTTCCGATAAAATCGTTTCTTCACCACACGACGGTGAGTTCGGTTTTGGTGCCGTTGCCTCACCGGAACAAGCAAATCCGAACTGTTTCGTTACGACGGAACTGTTCGGATTTGTTTTTTTGTTTTGATTGTTCGTATTGAAAGTTACCACTGAGGGTAATTATTTGGTTATTTCCGGTGGTGCTTTATTTATTTTTATATACTCATTACAACATTATTTTAAACCTATTCCGGGTTGGAAAGTTGTAAGTATGCCCTTTGACAAGAATTTTACGATTGCTTACGGTAAAGTAACATTTAAGCGTTTAAATTTGTAAAAAAGTATTGCTTTTTATAAAATATTATGTTATAATAATAATGCCAAACCAACTGAATATTTTAACAAGGTTAATTTTTATCTATATGGGACAACCATATCTTTTTTGCTATTCCTATTTGTGTTTGATAAAAATGCAAACTCCTACTGGGAATAGCGTAGATGGCTTATTGCTTTTTCAGTTGGTTTGGCGACTATCGGAGCTTGCGTTTTTTGTGCGGTTGCTTCTCTTGATGTCCCATAACGAAGGTTTCAAAAAATAGTGGTAAAGACAATCGATACAGTATATCGCAAATATTTATTTGAATGGAGATACTGTAATGAAAACATCGTATGAAAACCTTGGTGGGACTTATCACGAAGAAAACGGACACCTTATTCCCGACGTAACCCTTCCCGAACAGACAGATTATCAAATCGGCAAGTATGGACGGATGCACCTTGATTACATCAAGCAGTACCGTCGAGGAAGGTACACCACTCTGCTAACCGAAGGCAAGTTGAACGCTCGGTTGCACGAAATCGACCTTGAAGCAAATGAAATGCTTGAAACCATCATCCCCCGCCTCACTGCTGAAAGAGGTATTGACGAGAATATGAAAGCTCGCGATATGCTCCGTTGGGTTGCCGAGATGAACAACATCAAGGCAAACGCGGAAGAAATTGTTTTGCGGGAGGTGGTGTTGGTATGAAGTCGATCATCAATGAACTGTGGCACGGAAATATTATTCCGCAAGAGGACAGCAGAACTAACTCCAAAGAAATGAAAGAATTACTCGGCTATATGTCAAGACACCACGAGGACTTGGAAAAAAGCTTCTCTGACGAGCAAAAAGAAGTCTTTGAAAAGTTCCACGATTGTTGGAGTGAGTATATGAGTTTAGCAGAGGCAGCTATATTCGAGTATGCTTTCAAGCTCGGTATGCAGATTGCGATAGAAACGTTAACGAATACAAACTAAAACCCAAACGGGCGCAGGCAGTTTTGTCTGCGCCCTATCTACTTTATAGGTATATTTTATTATAAAATTCCTATTATCGCACGAATATTTTAATTTGCGTGTTGATTTTTGGAATATTATGTGATATAATATAAATTGCAATAATGTAATTTTTTTGAGGTGACTTATGGCTGCAAGTTATAAACCCTTATTCAAACTTTTGATTGACCGCAACATGAAGAAAAAAGAACTCGCGGAGCGCGCAGGACTTAGCCTTGCTACTATCACGAAAATGGGCAAGGAAGGCACGGTTGTTACAACCGATGTTCTCGTAAAGATATGTGTAGCTCTGGACTGTGAAATCGGGGATATTGTCGAGATCGTTCCCGATGAGAACGCATAATGGGAGGTCTTAACGATGATTGATTTTACCAATATAGAAAAATATAAGGAAAACAACCGCATTGAAGCGAAAAAGGCAATTGGAGGTCTGCCCCGTAGCATTTGGGAAACTTATTCTGCGTTTGCCAATACACTCGGTGGTATTATTTTGCTCGGTGTTGAGGAACACGCTGACAAATCCTTACACCCCGTTGACCTGCCCGATCCCGAAAAGCTTATAAAAGACTTTTGGGATATTGTTAATAACGCGAACAAGGTGAGTGCCAATATTCTCTCTGATAAGGACGTAACCATTGAGAATATAGATGGC
>SVRJ01000019.1 GCA_015064885.1 Oscillospiraceae bacterium | reverse complement strand
CCGCCACACCGTCCACTCCACCGAGGAAGGAATCGTCGCCAAGGACAGACTGAAAACAAAATCCTCCTACCGTACGCTGACGCTGGAGCCCTTCGTCAGAGGTGAACTCATCCGTCACCGCGAGAAGCAGGAGCAAATGAAAAAGGTGATGCGATCGGCGTACTCGAAGGAATACACCGACTACGTCTGCGTGGATGCACTCGGCAAGCTCTACGATCCCGACTTCGTCACCGAGCACTTCCGACAGCTGCTGAAGAAGCATAATCTGAAGAAGATCCGCTTCCACGACCTACGCCACTCCTGCGCCTCGGTGCTTCTCGCACAAGGAGTCCCCATGAAGCAGATCCAGGAATGGCTCGGACATAGCGATATGAGCACCACGGCGAATATCTACAGCCACCTCGATGCCGTCACCAAAGCGGACACCGGCGCGGCAATGAGTAAAGCGCTGGGGTGAGAATGGCATAACGAAAGGGGTGAACGGTTTGTTCACCCTTTTTCAATTCGAACTCTCTCGCGTGGTTGCAGACGAGATGATACCTACTCAGTTTATTTGCGTACCTACCCATATCTATCCGTCCCTAAAAATAGGGTGTTTTTGATCAGCCTTGCATTTGCCTTGCACTGCCTTGCAAAAAACTGATAGGCAACCGAAAGACTGCAAAAGGCACTTTTCTCAAAAGTGGGGAATGAAAGTCAAAAATCAGGCAAAATTGAAAGAAAAAGAGCCAAAAATCAACGATTTTTGGCTCTGAGTGGCGGAGAGAGAGGGATTCGAACCCTCGTGCGCGTGAGCGCAAACTGATTTCGAGTCAGCCCCGTTATGACCACTTCGATATCTCTCCGTATTTGGTTGTGTTTGAATTTTGCACGGCTTTTGCAAGGCCGAAAGGGAAATGCATTCATTCAAAATTCAAGAAAAATGAAGCATTTGCGAGGAAATCGAAGAATACGCGAGCTTTCGCAAGTTACGGAGTGATAAGCTCGGCTACCTTTCGAGTCAGCCCCGTTATGACCACTTCGATATCTCTCCGTATTAAGTTGTGTTTGAATTTTGCACGGCTTTTGCAAGGCCGATGGTAAGATGCGTTCACTCAAAATTCAAGAAAAAGGGAAGCAAAACGCCAAGTGCAAGTACTTGCGTAGCGAGATGATCGGAGAAACACGAGCTTTTTAAGTTCACAGATGGTCGGCTGACTTTCGAGTGTCAGCAGGAGTTCACATGCGAACTCTTATTATGACCACTTCGCTATCTCCGCGGAGCGGAGGTATCTCTCCGTATTAAGTTTATATAAAACTAATGCTGTTCGGAGCAGGGAATAGCCATATATCCGAACAACATTAATATTATACCATAAAGTAAGAAAAAAATCAAGGGGTTTTTGAAAAATAATTATTATTGAGCCTCGAAATTTGTTTTTCTTATGCGTTTTCTCATTTTGCGCAGGTCTTTTATCATTTTAATAGAGTCTTTTATTACTCTTACCTTTGACTCTCCGTGGTTAATGACCTTAACGGGGAATTCATGCACGCTGAATTTGAACTTATTTGCAAGCAGTATTGCTTCAAAGTCAAATGCGAATCTGTTTACCTCGGCATGTGAGAATATTTTTTTTGCAGCATGATTTCTGAACGCCTTGCATCCGCACTGCGAGTCGCTGAGCTTGAATCCACCGGCAAGGCATAGAATCTTTATATATATTTTTGATGCGAGCTTTCTGATGAAGGTATATCCTTCATAACCGTCTTTGCTTATATTTCTTGATCCGATAAGGCAATCTACACTTGGGTCTGCCTCCATGTAGTCGTAGAAGCCTTTGATGATATCGGTTCCGTAGGCAAGGTCGGCATCGGTAAACATTGCAACGTCTCCCTGTGCGGCAAGCATTGCAAGGCGTACAGCGCTTCCTTTTCCGAAGTTTTCTTCGGTTCTGATACAACGTATATTATCAAGTCCGAGAGAATTGACTATATTATATGATCCGTCATGGCTTCCGTCGTCTGAAAATATGATCTCAAAATTATCCTTACCGAACGTTTCGGTCATATAGGCGTGAAGCGTTTTGGCTGTGCTTTCGATTATGCGTGCCTCATTATACATTGGTATACATAATGAAATCTTCATGTGCTTTAACTCCTTGGTGAATTTATGTTGTTGTCTTTTTATAAATGAAAATGTTGAATTCGGCAGTTATAGGGATGATCGGTGCGCTCTCAAGCTTCTGCTTGTCGTTATCGCTCGTTCTGTAGAAGTAAGGTGTCATTTCGAAAAGCGAGTTGCGCTCTTCCTTTGAAGGAATGAACTTGTAAGAGAGGTCGCGTTTGTCGATCAGTGTCATAGCTGTCGGGAGATCTTTTCTTTCATCATTTCTTCTGGGAATGTCATAAAGTATAGATTTAAGCTCGATGAGGTGATCTTTACCGGCACCGACTACTATTAATATACCATCATTTTTCAGCAATCTGCAGAACTCCGCTTCGCAACACGGTGCGAACAGATTAAGAATGACGTCGCAGCTATCATCCTTGAGAGGAGGCGAAAATATAGATGAAGCGGAAAAGAGTGCTCTGTCCGATACTCCTTCTCGTCTTGAAAGCTTGGCTGCGGATTCTACTGCGTATTTTGAAAGATCGAAGCCCACAAGAGAAGAGGCGGGAATCGATTTAAGCATATTGATCGAATAATATCCTTCTCCACAGCCCATATCCGCTATAAAAGGATCGGTAAATTCGTTTTTAACTATTTCATTAAGCGAGTCTGAAAAGGCTTTGTAGTGTCCCGTATCAAGAAAAGTTTTTCTTGCTCTTACCGCTTCCTTTGAGTCACCGCTGAGAGATGCCCCGGAAAGATTTATATATCCGGACGAAGCAAAGTCGAAGCAATGTTGCTTTTTTCCGTTGCAAAGCAAACTCTTCATATTATCCGATACGTGCACGTCGCCCTTGCAAGTGGGGCAGAGAAGAGAGGTTATAATTTTATTGTTCAACATTAGTCAGTATTCCATGAACGGCTATTCTTCCGTCCGAAGTAGCGTTTATACAGGTTGAAAGTGATATCACAGATCCGGTTCCTTCTATTTTAACATCTTTTTTGAACATTGAAAGCTCTGCGCGTTGCTTTGCCCATTCTTCGAAGTCAAAATTTCCGCGGAAGCTTATCTTAAGATAGTCGCTGTAGGCATCGGTATAATACACAGAGAAAATTTCATATGTATATATAGCGTCAAACGCATAGACGGTTATCGTTCCGTTTTTGAAAAGATCTTCATTGAGAGTATAGTTTTCAAGCTGCTGGAACATTGTGCCGTTAGACATATTGTGTCCGTATACTATAAGGTTTTTGTTTTCCGAGGGCGTCGGACTGCATCTGAAATCGTAGAATATAGATCCGCCCTTCATATTTGTGTTGTCAAATCCGTGATTAAGATAATAATCGTTGTCCTCGCACTGAAGAATAGGATAGTTTATTCCTGTTCCGGATATTGAAATATATCCGACCGTATGCTTGTTTTGCGAACGGAGCGACTCAAGCTTACTCAGTGATTGTTGGAACTTTATGCTTGTAGTGTTTTGATCGATGGGTTTAAAATCTCCGCCCTTGCTCGGTGTGTTCGGAGTAGAAGGAAGCAGGAGGCTTTTTTGAGGCTTTATATTTTGGTTAACGATGATATCGTTATTCAGAATATCGGCAAAGTCGCTGTATATATCGTTATATAGCGAGCCGGAAGCCAGATTGCTTTTGTATATTTCAAAAAGAGAATAGGCAGAGTATGCAAATATAGCGAAGCATAAAAATATGATCAGAAGTCTTGTAGGATTGAGAGCACCGGAGCTCTTTTTCTTAAGAACAGTTTCCTTTGTTGAAGAAGATGACTGAAAAGCTTCTACTGACTGTAAAAAATCATTGTTTTTTGTGTTATTCATAAAAAGACCTCCTTTCTACGGTATTATTAAATATTATACCACAGTAAAGTAAACAATACTGTCTGTAAAATGAAAAATTTAATTAAATATTTTCAAAATCATCTTTATTCAGCTTTTCTACTTTTACCGTCGGAAGCGAAAAGTAGAATGTGCTTCCTTCTCCCGGCTTGCTTTGCACACCGAATGAAGCCGAATGCTTTTGCAGGATCTGCTTTGATATAGAAAGACCGAGTCCGCTTCCTATCTTCGGGCGGTCGTGCGTCTTATCTATTTTATAGTATCTGTCCCAGATATATTTTAGCTTATCTTCTTCTATTCCTTCACCGCGGTCGGTTACGGATATACTGACTTGATTTCCGGATACGGTCTGCTCCACAGTTATTTCTTTTTTATCATATGAGTAGTTTATCGCGTTGTTGATAAAATTATAGATGACTTGCAGTATCATTGTCCGGTCTGCCTTTATATATACCTTACGGTCACAGATAAAGTCGAGAGTATACCCATTTTTATCGGTAAACTTTTTGTATCTTTCGATAACCTCGATGATTGCGTCGGTTATGCAGAATTCCGAAACCTCGGGAAGCATTTCTCCGGCTTTTATTCTTGAAAGATCAAGCATATCACTGACAAGAGATGAGAGGTGAGACGTCTCGTCAATAATTATCTGAATGTTTTCCGGAGAATTTTCTCCCGGAATATCTCTCATTACCTCAGCATATCCGCGTATGAGGGTGAGAGGAGTTCTGAGATCGTGCGAGACGTTTGCGATAAGCTCCTTTTGAAGCGAATCGGCTTTAGCGAGCTCGGATGCCGCATGGTTCAGCGATGCGGAAAGCTCATACGTCTCTTTGCATTCGTTTCCCTCGAATTTTATTTCATAGTTTCCGAGAGCAAGCTGCTTTGCAGATTGGTTCATACGTGAGAGCGGCGATGAAAGGATCTTTGACAGAAACATCGTCAGAACAAACGTAGCTACGATCATGACAAGCATAATTATGATAAACTGGTTTCCCACCGCGGCGTTTATTGCGAGTGTAGGCGTCTGAAGCGCATCCAGTACCAAAAAATATGCTTTATCGCCTCTGTTTATTATCTTACAGTAAATAATATTACCGTTATCGTTTCCGGCGGGTGTACTTGCATTCAGTATATCGGTTGTGGAAACGTAATCGATATAGGTGCCACCGTTTTTCATTGCAAGACTGTAATACGTGTAGAAAACGTCGGTAGGGATCTTGTGTATCACACAGTCGGCAGAATAGTCGGAGGATAGAACCTCCTTCTCACTTCCGATCTCAAAGAGATTGAGGCAGAGCTTATATTTGAACGAGGAGAAATAGCACGCCTTTTCAAATGATTCATCATCAGATGCTTCTATTCCGTGAATAGCGGTCTCGATCTCGTTTAGCTTGGCATTTTTATAGAACGTGTTTATCAGCTTTGACTGAACGAACCATATGATTACTATGGTCGCAAGACCGAATATGACCATTGAAATGAACAGAAGGGTCTGAATGTCGGGCGGTATTCTTGTCTTTTTTATATTTACATCGTTCTTCATAGTCAGTTCATCAGCTTCTTTGCATCAAAACGGTATCCGATACCGCGAAGTGTGACGATGTAATCAGCATATCTTCCGAGACTCTTTCTGAGGAGCTTTATATGGGTATCCAGAGTTCTTGCGTCTCCGTAAAAGTCGTATCCCCATACCTCGCTTATAAGCTTTTCACGGCTTAAAGCAATATCGTGATTTTCAAGCAGGTAGAAAAAGAGTCCGTATTCCTTGGGCGACATATCTACGGGTGAGCCGTCGATATATACTATTCGTGCAGTGATATCAGCACGCAGACCTCCGTTATCAAGCTCGACGATATTGTTGAGCGGCCGATTTACTTCGGCAGGATTTCTCACAGTTCTTTTCATTACGGCATCTATACGAAGCATAAGCTCCTTGGGTGAGAAGGGCTTTACGACGTAGTCGTCAATTCCGAGTGCGAAGCCGTTAATTTTGTCATATTCTTCACCGCGTGCCGAGAGCATGATTATCGGTGTCATTTTGAATTTTCTGATCTCTCTGCAAGCAGAAAAACCGTCAAGCTCCGGCATCATTATGTCCATAATGATGATATCAAAGTCATGCTCCTTGCATATATTCACAGCGGCCATTCCGTCCGTTGCTTCTGTAACCGTGTGTCCTTCAAATTCGGCATATTTTTTTATTATGGATCTTATTTTTGCTTCGTCGTCGACGATCAAAATACTGTACATATGTTGTCCTCCGTTACTGGTATAATAAATCTGTACTGTCGATCTTGTCTGAAAGATCAGTTAACGCCTTGTTCACTAGGGGCGTATTCACGTAAAACGAGCTTTTCGGTAAATGTCTTTCCGTTCCTGTATACGGATATGTCGACCGTATCACCGATCTTGCAGTTTTTCAGTGCTGTTTTTATATCCGAAATATAAGAGATCTGTACACCGTTTACGCTTCTGATAAGGTCTCCCTTCCTGAAGCTGTCGGAATATTCGGAAGCAAAGATATAAACGCCGGTGTTTCTGACTCCGTACTTAGCCATGTCAAGAAAATCGTTTATTTCTATAAGTGTAAATCCGTGATCGACCTTGCCCTTAACGTAACCGAATTCTATAAGCTGAGATGCAATAGAATATGCGTGGTCTATCGGAATGGCAAAGCCGATGCCCTCGATATTTTCTCCGCTTGATTTTGCATTTATGATACCGACGAGCTCACCGTACATGTTGAACATACCTCCGCCGCTGTTTCCGGGATTTACAGCCGCATTTGTCTGTATCAGAGTCATTTCCTCTCCGCCTATCGTTATAGCTCTGTCAAGCGCACTTATTATTCCGTTTGTTACCGAGCCTCCGAGAGAACCGAGCGGGTTTCCGATAACAACTATAGATTCTCCGAGAACGAGAGATTCGCTCTTTCCGAGATAAGACGGTTTGAGTGCTTCTCTGGGGGTTATGGATATAACGGCAATATCGCTTTCGGCATCGGTTCCTACCAGTGTTGCAGGATATTCGTTCCCGTTGCTGAGTTTTACTGTTACTGTAGAGGCTCCTTCAATGACGTGGTGGTTCGTGATTATGAAGCCGGTGTCGGTTATGATAACACCGCTTCCCGCTCCCTTTGAAACGTATGAGCCGTAAAATTGATTATACACTGCCGATTCGGTCTTTATCTCTACTACGGAGGGGGAGACAGAAGCTGCGATATCCGGTACCGTAAGGAGAGTTCTGTCATTGTAATTTATGGGATTAGTCTCTATAGCAGGACGGTTGTCGACAATATTTACCGTGCCCTGACTCGGATAATTTGAGGAATAGTTTTCGTTATAATTAAACGCCTTGAGCGTGAAGCCTATAAGTATACCTCCCATAATAAGCGCAGTGCCGATAAGAACGACAAGAAACATCAGTGCAAATCTCTTTTTCAGAGAAACCTCATTTGGTATCGTCTCCTTGACAGAATAACTGTATATTCCGTCCGGATTTGGCGTATAGCTGATGCGATTGGTTGTGTTTTCTGTTATATATGAAGATCGATGTCTGTCTTCATTTTTGTCTTCGGTAGGAATGTTTTTATTTTCATCATCCGAAAAATGAGTATTCATTCGATGTGCCTCGCTTTCATTTTGACATAGTTATGCCATGATCCGATTATATTATACAATTTTAATGTGATGATAACATGAAGAACAAATATAATAATTATGAATTTAAATGAGTTTTGTGATATCGACAGAAACCTCTTTTTCAGCGGAAAGCGAATATACGGTGACCTCGTCCGGATATCTGCCGAACAGCTTGTATACTGCAAAGGCATAATACGAAAGCTGTTTCGAATATCTTTCGTTGAATTTCTTACGCAGAAGAAAAGTATCGTTTTTTTCTTCCGGTGTTACGTAGTCTGTTTTGTAGTCTGCCAGAATGAGTCTGCCGTCGCTTCCCTCGAATATAAGGTCGATAACTCCCTGAACAAGCAGGTATTCATCCGAAAAAAGCTTTTTTCTTTCGCTGTCCTCGGTGAAATGGCTCGCAGGGAATTGTATATTGAATCTTTGTTCGCGGAGAAGCTTATTCGCAGACAGTATTCTTTTGAAAAAATCACTCGTGAAGAATGCAGAGAGCATTCTTTTGTTTATTATCTGAGCGTGCTCACTAAGTATAAATCCTTTTTCGGTAAGACGCTTTATTTCGGCATCGGTTCCGTAGCGCTTCCACCTTGAAAAGTCCGCGAATTGAAGGAAAAGATGAGTAGCGGTACCTTTTTCGGTAGCAGAGGCGTTTTTGCTTCCGAGCATAAACCACGGTCTTGAGTCGAAGGATAACTCGCCGGCCCTCTGCGAGGAAGGATATATATCTCCGTCAAGAACGTTCGGGAAAAGCTCGGATACAGCGATCTTGGCCGGAAGCAGTGAAGCGGCAGAAAAATACGAGTAGTCAAAGCGTTTTTGCAGTATTTCCTCTTCTTCACTTGTAAGCGTGAATGCTCCGGAGCTCTGTGTACTGTCAGTGCTTTCAATAAACGCTTCAGGAACGTCCTCCTCACGCATCTCATTTAAAGTGATATTCGAAGTCTCATTTGCAAACGGATCGCACAAAAGGATCCACTCAGCATACGAAGCGGCATTGAGTATCGGGTATACTCCGTGTGAATTTACAAAAGGAGAACGTATAGAGAAGGCGGGAGAAAATTTTGAAAGAGATCTTTCGACCGAGGATCTGCGCGTTGCGGTTATGATAAGTCGTTCTCTTGCTCTGGTCATAGCAACGTAAAGAAGTCGTATCTTCTCAAGAGTTTGCTTTTCCTTTATTCTTGACAGCGCCGCCGTCTTATACGGGGAGCGTATACGCACCAGTCCCTGTCTGGCAGCAGGATCAAAGCAGAGTCCCGCCTCTCTGTCAAAGACTGTCTCGCTGTCCTTGGGTCTTCCGATCAGGCTTTCGCCGGTTCCTACTATAAAGCAAACGGGAAATTCAAGACCCTTGGATTTGTGTATAGTCATAACGTGTATTTTATCGCTTTTTTCGGTAGATGCCGCGGAGAGAACGTCTGATTTGGGATTTACCTCTATTATATCGTTCAGAAATGCAAGAAAGGTATGAAGTGTCTTAAAAGAGGAGTTAGAATATGCAAGCGCATAATTATAGAGCTTGTCTATGTTTTCCCGACGCATTTTCTCACTTCTTTTGTCGTCTGCGGCAAATGTGGCTATTGCTCCTATGTCAGCCTTGTTCCAGAGCATAGTCATAAACTCTGAGACCTGCATTCCCGAAGCGTGGCCTCTGTAGTAGGAGAGAAATGATATTGTCCTTTTGCATTTTTCCGAAAGCGTACCGCATCTCTCTGAAAAATCGCGCAGAGCCTCGTAAAGAGTTTGCCTGTCCGAGCTTTTTCTTATTTCAATAAGCTCGTTGTCGCTAAATTCAAATATAGGGGAGAGCAGCACTGCTGCAAGATGGATGTCCGCGTATGGATTGTCAATTGCAGAAAGAAGAGAACGGATAAGGAGTATCTCCGGTGAGGAGAAGAAGTTTGTCGTCGGGGCATCGTCGCAAGGGAAGCCTATTGCCTTGAGTGAGTCAGAAACCTCTTTTACCTGAGCGTTTTTATCGCACAGAACGGCAAAATCGGTATAAGAGAAGGGGGATCCGTCTTCCTTCTTTTCGTTTTTTATGATATCAGAGATCTTGAATGCTACGTATTTTATTTCGGCGTTAAGCCTACCTGCATCTTCACTGTCATCACGTTCGGAAGGCGCTATTACGCTGAATTCACATTTTTTATCGGTTGCCGCGTCGGATAACTTGGAAAAGATCAGATCGTCATGTTTCGTGTATCCGACAGATTCTGCGGATGAATTTGTTTCGCGGAAGAGATGCGAGCAGATAAAATTTGAAGCATTTATGACGGGAAGCGAGCATCTGAAATTGTTTGACATATAAATGGCTGTGTTTTCCGCTTCCTTACCGTCCTCATCATAATTTTTGAAGCTGCGTCTGAGATCGCCGAATATCGAAGGATCGGATCCGCGAAATCCGTATATGCTTTGCTTTATATCACCGACCATAAAGAGATGAGAATTTACCGAAAGCGCATTGAATATCCTGTCCTGTATCGGATCTACGTCCTGATATTCGTCAATATAGATTATATCGTATTTCGATGAATACTCGAGCGCGAGCTGAGTAGGGTCTCCGTTTTCATCTACAAAAAGCTTATATACTCCGGATTTAAGATCGTCAAATTCAAGAAGATGCGCGCTCCTTTTTGCCTTGGCATAGCTTTCGTCATATTTTGTAAGAATGCGATAGAGAATCGATAGAAACGCGGAGGATTTTTCATTTATGAGCTTTATGTCATCGTGGTTTACACTGTAGTAGTTTGAAATAAGCTTGTTTATTGCCTTTTTGTATGCGCTTCTGTCTGCCATAAAGCTTTCGCTCTGCGGTGTTTTGAACGTTGATTTGAGAATTCCGAGCTTTTTAAATGAGAAGCTTCTGAGTATGCTGCGCACCTCAAAGTAAGAGTTTTCCGCTACGCGCGATATTACCGATTCGCACAGCGCGAGATCAGACATAATGGCATCACCGTATTTTGCGAGCGTTTCCGGTTGATCCTCGAACGTAACAATGTACCCGTCGAGCATACTTTTGATATGAGTAAAAAGATGATCCGTCTCACGGAGAATTATCGCCTTTGCGCGATCGTTTATTTCTCCGGCAGCAGCATCGGATTCAAGATCGAGTGCGGCTGACTTTATATATTCTGTCTCACCCGGGGAGGTCTTGAGCATAGAGCGAACAGAGAGCAGCTTTTCTGCCAGCTCATCGTCTCGCCTCGGACCTGTCAGAACAGAGAAAAATTCGAGCACGGAGTCTTTTTTTCCTTCACTGTGAAGCTCCTTCAGGACCTCCTCCACCGAAGCGTCCATTGCTTTAACTTTTATGAATTTAAGCTCGTTTTCGTCTCCGATCTTAAAATCAGCGTCGTTATCCGAATTTTGAAACTCATCGCGAAGAACGTTCATGCAAAATGAGTCGATAGTACATATCTGCGCGCTTTCAAGTAAAAGCAGCTGGCGTTTCAGATGCTTTGATTGAGGATCGCTTGCTACGGCATTATTCAACGCAGAAAGAATGCGCAGCTTAAGCTCGGATGCAGCCGCCTTCGTGAAGGTAACTATCAACATCCTGGAAAGATCAAGAGGCGGAACGTCCTCGGTGACAGAGCGAATGATACGTTCTATCAGAGTTGCGGTTTTTCCCGAACCCGCCGCGGCAGAGACAAGTATTTTTTTGTTTTTTGCGCCTATAGCGGAAAGCTGGGCATCTGTCCATCTTTTTTCCATCCTTCTGTCCTCCAAAAGTATATATAATATATTTTATCATAATATAGCCGTTTTGTCAATGAATTTAATGTTAATTATAGTTTTGATATAGTGAGAAAAGAACTGGATGCGTAAGAATAAAAAATAACAAACAATTTACAAAAAGAAAATGCAGAATAAATATTTATGTGCTAATATATAATAAATAATTTTGTTTTACAAGGGTTTTTGAAATGTTAAAACGTAAAATAAAAAAACGCCTTTCCTACGCACGCGTAATAGTTATCGGCATACTTATAACCATTCTTATAGGAACGCTGTTTCTGATGCTTCCGATCTCTACCAGAAGCGGTGAGTCGGCAGGATTTACAAGATCCCTCTTTACCGCGACAAGTGCAGTCTGTGTCACCGGGCTTGTGCTCGAGGATACGTACACCTTCTGGTCACTATTCGGTCAGACGGTCATTATTCTCCTCATCCAGATAGGCGGACTCGGATTTATGACCTTTATTACCTTGTTCTCGCTTTTTATGGGCAGACAGGTTGGTCTCCGTGAGAGAAGACTTATTATGGAGTCCTCGGGAATAATGGAGCTTGGAAGCGTAATGGCTCTGCTTAAAAGAATAATTTACGGTACTTTCGCCATTGAGGGCTGCGGCGCGCTTCTCTTATCGTTCAGATTTTGCTTTGAATTCGGTTTTTGGAAGGGAATATACTATTCTGTTTTCCATTCGATCTCCGCATTTTGTAACGCAGGATTTGATCTGATGGGAATACACGGAAAGTTTTCTTCACTTGTACCATACGCCAATGATCTTTACGTTAATATTATCATTATTTCGCTTATATTCATCGGTGGTATAGGATTTATAGTGTGGAACGATTTTATCAATCATAAGTTCAAATTCAGACGCTACAGACTCCATTCCAAGATCGTCTTAACCACTTCACTTATATTGATTCTCCTCGGATCAGTCTTGTTCTTCGTGTTTGAGTATAACGCTTCTCTTAAGGATATGGCACTGCACGAAAAGATACTTGCCTCCGTATTTCAAAGCATAACCCCCCGAACTGCGGGCTTTGCTACGGTAGATAATGCTAAGTTTTCTGAATCGGGGACGCTTCTTACAGTTTTTCTTATGCTTATAGGCGGAAGCTCGGGCTCTACGGCAGGCGGTATGAAGGTAGGAACTTTGGCTATCCTTTTCCTCGGAATGTTTGCTACCGCGGAAAAGAAGAAGGATATCGTCGTTTTCAGAAGACGGATCGACGGAGACGCCGTAAAACAAGCGTCATCGATCGCGTTTATCTATATTTCGATAGTTATCATTTCTTCGTGTCTGCTCTGCGCGATAGACAACGTTCCTCTCGGAGCCGCTATGTTTGAGACCTCGTCAGCTATCGGAACGGTAGGTTCGAGCATGTCGCTTACTCCCGCGCTTTCAACAGTATCCAGATATATACTTATATTTATGATGTTCGGTGGAAGGGCAGGAGGCCTTACGTTTGCGCTTTTCCTTGCGGAAAGAAACAAGATAGTACCCGTAGAACACCCCTCGGAAAAAATATTGATAGGTTAATTTACGAAAGGATATAACTGATATGAAATCTGTTTTGATAATAGGTATGGGACGCTTCGGAAGACGTCTCGCCCAGAGAATGAATGAACTCAACAATGAGGTCATGATAGTTGATAAGGACGCGGCAATAATAGATGAGCTTTCAAGCAATTTTGCCGACGCCCAGATCGGAGACAGTACAAACGAATTGTTCTTGAAATCGCTCGGTGTAGATGCGTTCGATCTCTGCTTCGTTACGATCGGAGAGAATTTTCAGGCATCTCTCGAAACGACGTCTCTGCTTAAGGATAACGGAGCAAAATTCGTTCTTTCCAAAGCGCAGACGGATATACAGGCAAAATTCCTGCTTAAAAACGGAGCAGATGAGGTGGTTTATCCCGAACTTGAGGTTGCCGAAAACCTCGCAATACGATACAGCGCGAACAATATGTTCGATTATATTGAGCTTACTCCAGAGTATTCGATATGCGAGATCCCTATCCCCAAGGCATGGATAGGAAAAACTATCGTTGGACTCCACATAAGATCCAAATATAAACTCAACATACTCGCTACAAAGAAAAACGGAAAGCTCTATCCTCAGCCTGCACCCGATTATAAATTCAATTCTGAGAGAGAGCATATGATAGTTATGGGAAAATCGGACGATATTTTCAAGCTCTCCGAAAAGTCTTGATGCCAAAACGTGAGTAAGGAGATACGTTATGAAGTTCAAGCTTTGTATAGATGTGAGCTCGGGATTTACACTCCCCGTAACCGAAGCCGTTCCTAAAATAAAAGCAGCCGGATTTGACGGGTGCTTCACCGGGTGGAGCGAGCAATCCGACGTTGACGCATGGGCAAATGCTATTGCGAAGGAGGGGCTCATGTATCAGTCGATACACTCTCCGTTCGGCAAGATAAATACTGTATGGGAAGAAGGAGAAGCGGGAGAAGCGTATACCGATATGCTTATAAAATGCCTTAACGATTGCCACAGATGCGGCGTTCCCGTTATGGTCGTTCACCCCATAATCGGTATGGACAGACACGATCCTACCGATCTCGGTATAAAGAGATTTTCGAGACTTGTTGAGGCTGCTGAGAAAACAGACGTAAAGCTTGCGTTTGAAAACGTAGAGGGTGCTGAATATCTTGCTAAGATAATGAGCGATCTCGGATATTCGGATTCTGTCGGATTCTGTTGGGATACCGGACACGAAATGTGCTATAACTACTCGAATGATATGCCCGCTCTTTACGGGGATAAGCTTGTTGCGACACACTTTAACGATAATCTCGGTATGACGGATAAAAGTAATATGACCTGGCTTGACGATGCTCACCTTATGCCCTTCGACGGTATTGCAGACTGGAAGGGAATAATGCAGAGAATAAAACGCCACGGGTATTCCGGACCGCTCACGTTTGAGCTTACAAGAAACAGTAAGCCGGGAAAGAACACTCACGATATCTACGCTGAACTTTCTTATGAACAGTTTCTTGCTCTTGCCTATGAAAAAGCATGCAAGGTTGCGGCTTTGTATTGAGGTTTATATATGTTTGATTTTATTCAGTTTTTGAATACGGATAACGGAGAGAAGATCACCGACGGCATAAGTATTAAAAGCATGCCCGTGAAGGGGGCTTCTCTCCTTTCCGTTTGTGCCGACGTCTCTGCAAGCGGACTTTCTATAGACGCCGATCTCGGCATTGAAACAGAAATGCGTACCGATTCTCAGATCGAATCGTTTATGGCTGACTACAGGTACAGCGAGTTCTGGTGCCGCCCATCCTTCGGCGGCAGCGATCTGTCAGCAATTCCGGACGAGACTCAGTATCTCGTTTTAAAGCTTAAAGACGGACGCTTTGTCGTCCTTCTTCCGCTCGTGAACCGTGAATATAAATCGGTAATAAAAGGCGGTGACGGCTGCATAGTGCTGAAAACCTTTTCATGGTGCAAAGGGTTGACCTCCTGCAATGGCGAGGTGCTCGTCTATGCTGTAGGCGACGATCCGTATGAGCTTACCGAAAAATGCGTTTCGGTCGCTATTGAGACCCTTTCTTATGACACCAAGCTTATTTTTGAAAGAAAGTATCCGGAGGTGCTTGAATATCTCGGTTGGTGCACCTGGGACAGCATGCAGATACGCGTAAGCGAGGAGGGAATACTTAACAAGTGTCGAGAATTTGCTGATAAGAGTATCCCCGTGAAATGGCTTATAATAGACGATATGTGGGCTGAAATACGCGATTTTTACGGTAAGGAATACTCCTCCTTCGGTGAAATGTGTAAAATGATGCACTCCTCACGTATGTATGATTTTCGGGCAGACCCCATACGTTTTCCAAACGGACTTAAAGGATGTATAGATAAGATAAAGTCCTTTGGAATATCTGTGGGAGTATGGCACCCTACTACGGGATATTGGGCAGGCTTTGATCCGGATGGTGAGGGGTACAAAAAGCTCAAGCATACGCTTATGCTCACCGACAGCGGAAGATATATGCCGGATTGGCACAGAGAAAGCTCATACGAATATTATAAAACGCTTCACAGTGAATTCAAGGCGTGCGGCGCCGATTTCGTAAAAATAGATAACCAGTCGATGATACGCAGATATTATAAATACTGCGCTCCCGTAGGTGAGATAGCACAACAGTTTCATGACGCGATGGAGGACTCGGCTAAGGAGAACTTCGGAGCGGGAATAATAAACTGCATGGGCATGGCAAGCGAGGATATGTTCAAAAGACGCGAAAGTCCGGTCTGCCGTTGCTCAAATGATTTCTTGCCCGAAAACCGCGAGTGGTTCACAAGCCACGTTCTGCAGTGTGCATATAATTCGCTGATCCTCGGTCAGCTTTATTGGTGTGACTGGGATATGTGGTGGAGCGATGATTCTCAAGCGAGAAAAAACAGTCTTATGCGTGCGATAAGCGGTGGACCCATCTACGTCAGCGATAAGATTGACCGAAGCCGCAAGGAGATATTTTCACCGCTTGCAACGGATGACGGCAGGATACTCCGTTGCGACCGACCGTGCATGCCTACGGCCGATTGCATTACAGAGGATCCTACGGTAAGCCGAAAAGCACTTAAGCTTCAGAATATAGCAGGAGATTGCGGTGTTATGGCTGTTTTAGATCTTGATGCCGAAAACAGACCGGTCAAGGCTACAGTTTCTCCTTCTATGATAAAAGGACTTACCGCTCACGAATACGCGGTTTACGAGCATTTTTCCGGAAGTCTGAGAATGATGCACCTTGACGATTCGTTTGAACTTGAGCTTAGCGGCCCGGATGACGTACGGCTTTATATCTTCGCACCCGTAAATAACGGCTTTGCCGTTATTGGACGAACGGATAAATTCATATCACCGAAAACTGTCAGGTCAATAAACGGTAGGGAAGTTACCCTCACAGAAAACGGAAGGTATGCATACGTTGTCGACGGCAGGCTTTATATAGAACAAAAATAAAAAAAGAACCCACGGTCTACTTTTACACCTGGTAGACCGTGGGTGTTTTTGCGTTAAATAATATCCGAGAAGGGTGGTACATCCTATAAACGAGTAATATATAAAACGATCGTAGTAAGTATATGGGTCAAAGAGATCATTATTTTTAGTATCCGAATTTGTTACTCACAAAAATTCTCCTTTTTGTACGTTTTCATTTGAGATCTGCAATGCAACCTATGAAAATAGGCACGCCGCTATCATTATCCACTATTGCATATATAAACGGGTTTGATACTTTCACTTTTTTAAGACTGCCTGAAACACTTATTCCTCTGTTGTTTTTTATTCCCTCAAGGCTTGCGTTCCTGTCAACAGTGATAGCGGTCTTTTGTTTGAAGAGACTCAAAAACAAATTCCCGTCATTTGAGAGTCCGAGTCTTGAAAGATCTGCGTTTTCATCTGAAAATATATTGTCTATTCCAAGTCTTCTCATAGTTAGCGAGAGATCTGTCTCGCATTCGGTGGAAAATTCGGGAAAGACAACGGCAACGTCCGTGTTTTCCCTTGAATCCCAGAGTTCATTCCACGTATCGATTCCGAGATCCGCGGCATATTCGTATATGTCGATTCCGCTATGCGGCGTTATAAGAGCAAAAGAAAATCTGCTGTCAGAGCAGCTTTTTACAAAGCCGGTTGCATTTTCGCTCGAAATATAAATACTTTCAAGTGATTCGAGCGCTGTGACATTTGAAATACTTCCGTCATAGTTTTTGAACGAAAAGCCGTTAATTATATTTTTTTCTGTGTATTTATTTTTCCATTCCGCCTCAAAGAAAATAGTGTTGATAAGAAGCATGGCGGAGGAAGGATCTATTTCTCTGAGAATGTTTTTGATCAGACCGCCGGTATTGTATTCACACCAGTTGTTTATTTCTTTTTTTGTAAGATCGGTAAACGGTGCGGAATATATTTTTGCACCGTAGTAGTTTGAATTCGCAATTAAAAAATCTTCTCTTACCGTTAGTCCTTTATTGTTTTTTATCCAGAGAGAGATCGCCGGCTTAATAGGTGAATCGTTAAGACAGAGATACTTTCCGTAAGACAAAAGCGCGGTGTTTAGCGTGCCTACGTCACAGCCTATAGCTTTTTCTATCTGAAACAGCGTTTCTCCGCTTGTTCCGTTTGCTGTCATTGCGAGAGCCGTCAGTGCCGCGAGCGGAGCCGTCGATATATTTTCTCCGTTTTGGTCGAGACTGTTTTTAAATACGTTAAGACTGAATCTTGTAAGAATTTCATATAGCTCCTCATTACTTATATCAGAGGAGTAATCGTGAGAAAGTGTGCTCGTACTCGGGGGCGCGGTCGTATAAAGCGGACGTGTGGTTTCGTGGTGAAAGGATGAGGTGACCGAGTTCTTTGTAGTAACCTCTCCCGTTGTAGTATGATCCTGATTCTTTTCACTGTAGGGATCCGAATATTTGGCAGAAAGTTCAAATGCATATCTTCCCGGAGCAATATTGAATGAGTCCCCGGATGACGATGTTGAGGTCATGCTCAAGGACGGTATGTCGTTACTGCTTTGGTACGTATTTGATTTGTCAGTATGTGAAAGCCACGATATAAATGGTGTAAGTATCGCGAATATAAGAAATGAGGCCGCTATAGATGCGACGCGCATTCTTTTTTCTCTAACGGCAATGAAATAGCTTTTGGCTCTTTTTCCCTCAGCCTCGTTTATGATGTCCTCACCGATATACGATATCGATTTGATAATATCCTTTTCGTTCATATATCGTATCCCTCCTTTTCGAGATGCTTTTTCAGCTTTTTTCTTGTCCTGAACAGGATGCTTTTTACGTTAGCCTCTGAAAGTGATGACTCAGATGCGATCTTAGCAACAGACTCGGTGTAAAAGTACCTTTTTACAAATATTATTCTTACACCTTCTTTTTGTGCTCTGAGAAAGGAGTCTATAGATCGTCCAAGCTCTTCCGCGCGAATTTCCTCGTCTGGCATCGTATAGGAGGGAACAGTCTCACTCATTTCATCCGACAACTCGACCAGAACGGCATTGCGCTTTTGCGCGTTTTTTCTGTCGCACACATCGAGAGAAAGATTGCGTATTATTTTAAGCAGAAACGCAAAAAAGTTGTCCGGTCTTGTAGGAGGAATACTGTTCCACGTTTTAAGGTAAGTATCGTTAACACACTCCTCGGCGTCGCGCAGATCCTCTGTTATTGCTGTAGAAAAGGATAATAAACGCTTTCCGTATTTTTCGTCGGTTTCCTTTATTGCTTTTTCATCGCGCAAAAAATACAGATCTATGATGTCTGAATCTTCCATTGAGATCTCCTTTCGATAAAGGTCCTTCACAGATAAAGACGGATTTTTTCTTATCGGGTTTCACTTTTTTTGATAACTATATTATCTGATTATACCATGGCGGCAATAAAAATGCAATAAACTTTATGCGTTTTTTGAAACAAAAAAGCCTCGTCAAAGACGAGGCTTTTTTATGGCGGAGAGAATGAGATTCGAACTCATGGTACGGGACTACCGCACACACGATTTCCAGTCGTGCGCCTTAGACCAGCTCAGCCATCTCTCCGTGCCTGAATATTATACCACAAATCAAATCGTTTGTCAATACCTTTTTAGAAAAAAATCAAAAAAAATCTTGAAAAAATATTCAGGACACGGATCAGGTCTCAATATCGTTGATGTAAAGATGACCGAATTCCTTTATATATTCCTTTCTTGCCGGGAGATCGTCGCCCAAAAGTATGTTGAATATCTCCTGCGTCTTTTTGGCATCAGTCTCCTTTATGGCGATAAGGCGCCGCGTTTCGGGATTCATTGTTGTGAGAGACATCATCTCGGGTTCGTTTTCACCGAGTCCCTTTGAACGCTGTATTGAGCATTTCTTGTTTCCTATCTTTTTAAGTATCTCCGCCTTTTCCGATTCATCGTATGCAAAATACGTGTCGTTTCCGCATGTTATCTCAAATAAAGGTGATTCGGCAATAAAAATCTTGCCTTCTTTTATGAGAGTGGGAAGCAGACGGTAGAACATTGTGAGCATAAGCACCCTTATCTGGAATCCGTCCTCGTCTGCATCGGTGCATATAATTATCTTCGACCATTGCAGGCGGCTCATATCGAACATGCCGAGCGATTCCTTACCGCCTTTTTCTATCTCTACACCGCAACCGATAACTCTGAGAAGGTCTACGATTATATCCGATTCGAAGATCTTATTATATGTCGTTTTAAGACAGTTTAGCGTTTTTCCGCGCAGAGGTATCACCGCCTGGTATTCTGCATCTCTGCTCAGCTTTACAGACGTAAGAGCAGAATCGCCCTCAACGATATAAAGCTCACGCTTTGTGGGATCCTTTGAGCGGCAGCTTACAAATTTTTCGACCTTGTTTGCCGTATCTACAGCGGTCATAAGCTTCTTCTTGATATTCTTACGTGTTACCTCGGCGTCCTCGCGGCTTCGCTTGTTTATAAGCACCTGATCGGCTATCTTGCTCGCCTCAGCATCATGCTCTGTAAAATAGATCTCAAGCTGCTCCTTCAAAAAATCGTTCATAGCATCGTAAATGAACTGGTTGGTGATAGCTTTTTTAGTCTGGTTCTCATAAGAGGAAAGGGTAGAGAAGCTGTTTACTACGATCACAAGAGAGTCCTGTATATCGGGGAATGATATCTTTTTTTCCTTGTTCTTTTCTTTACCCTTGTAAAGATTTTTGTTTTTGATGTACTTATCAATTGCATAAACAAATGCGGACTTTACTGCGAGATCTGACGATCCCCCGTGTGTGAGGAAGCTTGAGTTGTGATAATATTCGCACATCTGCACTTCATTTGAAAAAGTGAATGAAAAATCAGCTTTGAGCTTATATTCAGCCTGGTCCTCTCTGTCCTTACCCTTTGTATCAAGGTGAAAGCTTGTTATCGGAACGATATTGCTTTCGTTTACACATTCCGCAACGTAGTCGGAAATTCCGTTCTCGTAAACGTAAACGTCTGTCGTGAATTTTCCGTTATCCTCCTCGTAATAGAGCTTGAAGCTTGTACCGGGATTTACTACAGACTGTCTTTTGAGCACCTCGTGAAAATATGCTCTTGGGATCTTTATATCTGTGAAAACGTCATAGTCGGGCTTCCATCTGATTATTGTTCCGCGCTTCTTTTCGCCCTTTTCTATCGGGCGCACCAAAAGCTCACCGACGGGATATCCCTTTTTGAATTCCATTTGGGAAAGATTTTTTCCGTCATACGATTTTACCGTCATAAACTCTGAGGAGCACTGAGTAGCGCAGGCACCGAGTCCGTTAAGTCCGAGAGCAAACTGATAGTTTCCTCCGTCGTTGTTGAGGTATTTACCTCCCGCATACAGTTCGCAGAAGATAAGGTCCCAGTTAAACCTTCCTTCTTTTTCGTTATAGTTCATCGGAACACCGCGTCCACTGTCCTCAACCTGTATGACCATATCCTTGTATACGGTAACCTTTATTTCATCTCCGAAGCCCTCTTTGGCTTCGTCAACAGAGTTTGAAAGTATTTCGAAAAAAGCGTGCTGACAGCCCTCAAGACCGTCTGAGCCGAGAATTGCGGCGGGTCTCTTTCGTATTCTGTCAGGACCCTTCAGAGCTATAATACTCTGATCGTTGTATTCTGCGTTTTTCTTTGCCGCCATCATAAAACCTCCGTGTTTTTATCTTCACCTATATATTATACCACAAAAAATCGATTTTGAAAAGGGGTATTTCAAAATTTAGCACTTTGGACAAAGCCTATTAATATGTATTTTTATGCTTACATAAGGTAAAATATTTTTTAATATAAGCGTTTTTCGGTTGCAATTTTGTTTTAAATGATGTATAATATATATTAGCTTATTTATTTTGATCGGAGAATTGGTTTGTTTTATGGAAATTGTAAATAAGATAACAGACGGAATAAAGCACGGAACGGTTGCTGTTCTCGGATTCGGAATATCGAACCGCCCCCTTGTTGAATATCTTCTTAAGAAGGGGTGTAAGATAAACGTTCGCGACGCAAAGGACGCATCGGCACTCGGGGAGGATTATATCCGCATGAAGGAAGCCGGCGTCAACTTTATTCTCGGAGAGAATTATCTGTCGGATATTTATGAGGATGTCATTTTCCGCTCACCCGGAATACGTCCGGACATGGGTGACATAGGGAAGGCGCTTGAGAGAGGAGCGTTACTTACAAGCGAGATGGAGTATTTCCTTTCGCTTACAAAGGCTTACGTTATAGCCATAACGGGGAGCGACGGAAAGACTACTACAACAACACTTACCTATAAGCTTCTCGAGGAGGAATTCAAGAATACCGACAGAAGAGTATACGTCGGAGGAAATATCGGAAGACCTCTTCTGCCGCTCGTTGAAGAAATGACAGAAAATGATTTTGCGGTAATAGAGCTTTCCAGCTTCCAGCTGCAGACTATGAAGAATGCCCGTATAAGACGCGCGGTAATAACAAATATCACTCCGAATCATCTCAACTGGCATACCGATATGGAGGAGTATGCGGAAGCCAAGGCAAATATTTTCGCAGGTGAAACCGTTGAGAAGCTTACTGTAAATGCGTTTGACGACAGGACTCGAACCTACGGCCTCTCGTTCCCAAATGATACGGATTTCTTCTCGTATAAAAACATACCTGATGAATGCAGAAACGGACGCTCGGTAATAGAGGTGATCGACGGAGTTATGTATTATAGCTCAAGCACCGGCAAGCAAGCTATAGTCAACGTTTCGGACATAAAGCTTCCCGGAGCTCATAACGTTGAAAATTATATGGCGGCTATATCCGCGTCTTTTGGTTTTGTATCGTGCGAAACCGTTCTTAAGGTAGCGAAAAGCTTCGGAGGAGTTGAGCACAGACTTGAGTTTGTGCGGGAGCTCGATAACGTAAAGTACTATAACAGTTCTATAGACTCCAGTCCTACGAGAACGGCGGCCGCGCTTTCAGCTCTTAAGGAAAAGCCGATCGTTATATGTGGAGGATATGATAAGAATATTCCGTTCGAACCGCTTGCGAAAGCACTTATAGACCGGGCAAAGGCTGTCGTGCTTACAGGCGCTACGCGCAATAAGATACTGCAAGCACTTAAATCCTCTGAAGACTTTTCGGATAAAGACCTCAGAGTGTATACCGAGCCGGATTTTTATAACGCCGTTCTGAAGGCGAAAGAAATTGCGGAAAGCGGAGATACCGTTCTTTTGTCACCTGCCTGCGCAAGCTTCGATGCCTTTCCGAACTTTGAGGTTCGCGGAAATACCTTCAAAAAGATAGTAAATGAATTTTAATATACATGAAAGAGGAAATATTATGGAACTTAAAGAACTTATCTATTCGCTTTCTTCCGTAATGACAATATCCGGCTTCGGTCTCAGAAACGTCGGCGAGGTAGAAAGTCTTATAGGAGAACACTTTGATGAGTCCTACAGGGACGGAGTCGGAAATATAGTCTTTATCAAGAGAAGTAAAAGACCTATTGCTGACGGTGAAAGACGCGCTAAGATACTTATCGATGCACATCTTGATGAGATCGGTATGATAGTTACCGATATTCTTGACGGAGGCTTTCTTACCGTTACAAATATAGGCGGTATAGATCCCGCTCTTCTTCAGGCATCAGACGTTTGTATATACGGAAAAGAAAAAATATTCGGCGTTATTTCTTCAACGCCCCCACATCTTTCCGGCCCCGACGACAGAAACAAGCACAAGAATATAGAAGCGCTTTATATTGATACGGGCTATAAGAAGGAGGACCTCGAAAAACTTGTAAGGCTCGGTACACCCGTAGGCTTTGCGCCCGTGTACAAGGAGCTTATGAACATGAAGATGAGCGGAAAGTCGTTTGACGACAAGGCATGTGCGGCATGCGCTGCTTACGCTATCGCCAATACTCCCGCAGAAGAGTTATACGGCGACGTTTATCTGCTTCTTTCAAACTTTGAGGAGACCTCGGCACACGGAGGCGTTACACCCGGAACGTATAACGTAATGCCCGATTATGCTATGGTAATTGACGTCAATCTCGCCGAAGTACCCGACACCAAGAAGACTGAGACGGTTGAAATGAACAAGGGTCCGTCTATCACTTATTCTACCTCTACCGACAGAAGGCTTACGAGAATGCTTGAGAAGGCATGTAAGGCATCCGAGATCCCGCTGCAGATATCTCTTTCTCCCTCGTATACGGGAACCAATGCGGTTTCGCTCCAGCTTGTTGGTAACGGTATCCCGACAGTAGATATAGGCTTGCCTCTTGCATTCATGCACTCACCTACGGAAATGATCTCTCTTAAGGACTGTGAAGCTCTCGTTAAGGTGGTTGAGACCTTTATAAAGGATGAATCTATAGGAAGGGAATACGGATATGAAGAATAACAGAACTGAAGGAATAGAGCTTATAAAGGAATTATCTCTTGCTTTCGGCCCCACGGGATTCGAGGATGAGGTGAGAGAGCTGATCTATGCACATGTAAAAGAGCTTGCTGATGAAGTGCGCTGCGATAAGATGGGAAATATGTGTGCTATCATAAATGGAAGTGCTCCCGACAGCGAAAGAAAAAAGATAATGATAAGCGCCCATATGGACGAAGTCGGATTTATTATAAAGGACATCGACAAGGACGGTTATATCAAGCTTTCTACCGTCGGCGGTATAGATAACCGTGTAATAGCAGGTAAGAGAGTTATTTTTAAGAGCTATGAGGGAAATACCGTTCGTGACGGTGTTATCGCTGTAAAAGCAATACATCACAAGGCAAGAGACGAAAGAGATAAGGTAACCACTCTTGATAAAATGTATGCCGATATCGGAAGCGCAAGCAAGGAGGAGACCGAGTCGCTTTTCGCAATAGGCGACTATGCCGTATTCGATTCTGCCTTCGTTACGTTCGGAGCGGATAATAAATACATTAAGAGCAAGGCCCTCGACGACAGAATGGGATGTGCGGCTATGATCGAGATCATGAGAAGGATCAGAGATGAGGGGATCATTCCCGAAAACGATATCATTTTCGGATTCACTGTACGTGAGGAGACCGGACTTTCGGGTGCAGGTGTTACAGCTCACAGATATAAGCCCGATTATTCTATCGTTCTTGAGTGCACCGCGGTTGCGGACATCCCCGGAACCCCGGAGTGGAAAAAGGTAGCGACCCTCGGCGAGGGAGGTGCTATTTCTCTCGTTGACCGTTCCACGATTTATCCGCAAGAGTTTATCGACCTTGCCATGAAAACGGCAAAGGAAAAGAATATAAAGGCTCAGATAAAGAAATACGTATCCGGCGGAAACGATGCGGGACATATTCACAAGAGCGGAAACGGTGTAAAGACTCTCGCAGTATCCGCACCGACGAGATACCTTCATTCTCCTGCGTGCGTTGCGCATTATGACGATTATATCGCAATAAGAGACCTTGTTTTTGAACTTGCAGTAAATACTATCAGATAACAGAAAGTTGAGAGGATAAATATTATGTTTGAACTTTTAAAGAAGCTTTGTAAAGCAAGCGGCGTTGCCGGACGTGAAAACGAAATAAGAAACACACTCGCAGAGATCATGCAGCCTCTTTGCGACGAGATGCACACGGATAATATGGGAAACCTTATCTGCTTTAAGCAGGGTAAGGGCGAGAACCGCGAAAAGATAATGCTCTGCGGACATATGGATGAGATAGGATTTATCGCTACTTATATCGAAAGTGACGGAATGGTAAGAATTTCAAGCCTCGGCGGAATCAATTTCACCGCTTCCGCATTCTCTAAGGTCGTTTTCAATAATGGTGTTGAAGGCGTTCTCGTTCCCGAAGGCGGAGCAACTCCTCCGTATTCATTTGATAAGGTATACGTTGATATCGGCGCAAAGGACAAGAAGAGCGCAGAGAAGAAGGTTGCCGTAGGCGATATACTCAGATGCGTACCCTCGCTTACACGCCTTTCTTACGGACGCGTTTGCGGAAGACCGGTGGATGACAGAGTCGGATGTGCCGTTGTCGTTGACGTAGCGAAGAAAGTAGCAAGTTCGCCTGTTAACGACGATCTCTACTACGTATTCTCGGTACAGGAGGAGGTCGGTTGCAGAGGCTCAAGAACTGCGGCGTTCTCTGTAAAGCCCGACAGATGCCTTGTCTATGACGTTACCGGAACGGGTGACACAAAGGGAGCAAAGCCCATGAAGTGTTCTGTAGGCTCTGGCGCGGCTATAAAGATAAAGGACAGCTCTGTTATATGCAACGATATAATGGTAGAAGAGCTTATCGAGTGTGCAAAGTCAAACAAGATAAAGCATCAGCTTGAAATACTCAATTACGGCGGAACCGATACAAGCAGTATTCAGGCAAGCGGAGCCATTGCAGCAGCTATATCTATTCCTTGCAGATATATACACTCAAGCGTTGAAACGATAGATATGGCTGACGTAAAGGCATGCTCAGAGCTTACTTTTGCATATCTGAACGGAAAAAACTGATAGGTGATATTCATGAATTTTGATAAAAAACTGATAGCTCTTTCAAAAGAAGCGGATGCAGAGCTTGCGCCCGTCTTCTCAAGAATAGATGAGATATCAACAAATAATACCGAAAGAGTTCTTCGCGCGTTTTCCGAGCATCGCGTTTCAGATTCACTTTTTAAGTTTACAAGCGGATACGGATACGATGACAGAGGAAGAGACACACTTGACGAGATCTGGGCAGACGTTTTCGGTTGCGAGGACGCTATGGTCAGACACAATATAGTTAACGGTACGTCTGCAATATCAACAGGACTTTTTGGATTGCTTCGCCCCGGAGACATAATGCTTTCTGTTACAGGAAAGCCGTACGATACGCTTGACGAGGTGATCGGCATCAGCGGAACGCCCGGCAACGGTTCGCTTAAGGATTTTGGAGTAGAATACCGCCAGATAGATCTTATAGACGGAAAAAAAGTAGACCTTGATGCGGTCAGAGAGGAAGTCATCAGAGAAGGCGACAGATGTAAGGTAGTATTCATCCAGCGTTCAAAGGGCTATATGAATCGCCGCACTCTTACGGTAAACGAAATAGGCGAGGTAGTCAAAACCGTAAAGGCTGTAAATCCGAACGTTTTCGTTGCGGTTGATAACTGTTACGGTGAATTCACCGAAGAAATAGAGCCCGGTCACGTAGGCGCAGACCTCATGATGGGATCTCTCATCAAGAATCCCGGCGGAGGCATGGCAGAGACAGGGGGATATATCGCGGGAAGCAAGCGTGCGGTTGAACTCGCATCCTACCGCCTCACAAGCGTAGGAACCGGAAAAGAGGTCGGATGCTCACTCAATGTAACTGTAAACCATTATAAAGGACTTTTCTATGCGCCTCATACGGTTGCGCAAGCACTCAAGACTGCTCATTTTGCGGCATACATATTCAGCAAGCTCGGATATAAGGTGGAGCCTGCTTGGTCTGATCCGCGTTCGGATATCATACAGACCGTTATTACAAACTCTCCCGAGGGGCTTTGCGCTTTCTGTCGCGGAATACAGACGGGGTCTCCCGTTGACTCATTCGTAACTCCCGAGCCTTGGGAAATGCCCGGATATTCGGATAAGGTCATCATGGCTGCGGGAACCTTCGTTCAAGGCGCATCGATAGAGCTCAGTGCCGACGGTCCCATGCATCCGCCTTATACAGCGTTCTTCCAGGGCGGTCTTACTTATGAAAGCGGTAAGTACGGAATACTCTGTGCCGCTGAAGAAATATTGAAAATATAAGGAGAAATCATATGTATTTTAAGAAAATTCTCGCTCTTGTGTTTGCCTGTCTGATAATGCTTTCGGCAGTATCGTGTTCTAACGATTCTGACGTTCCCGAGGGAATGAAGAAAATATCCGAGGATAACGTTGCATACGATTTCTTCGTATATAGCCATTGGTTGGTTGACGACGGAGTTACCGATTGCGCATACTATTCGGCAAGCGACAGATCTAACGTCAGTATGTCAAGCTACCTCCCCGATGAATCTCACGTTATGGTAGAGGACTTTTATCAGGCGGTTCTTGCTACCTATAGGAGAGATTTCAACAATTTCACCCTTCTTGAAGAGGGAAGAACAAAGATGCATATGTTTGATGCCTATCAGATCGAGTACACATTTACCTTCGGTGAGGTCACGTACAAGGTATATCAGGCTATGACACTAAGAGATACTACAATGTACGTATTTACGTACACCTCTTCTCCCGAGCTTTATGAGAGCCATATGAAAGAGGTAGCCGGCATGCTTGAAGCACTCAGGTTCGAAGCTTAAAAATGATAGAACGCGAATATTATTTTGACAACAGCGCTACGACAAAGATCAGTGCGAAAGCCTTGAAAGCCGTAAATGATGCGTATGAGAACTTTGGAAATCCTTCATCTCTCCACAAAAAAGGCGCAGATGCGGCAAAGAGGATAAGATCAGCGAGCATCAGTGTAGCCAAGCTTCTCAATTCCGATGGGAAGGGAAGTATTGTATTTACTTCGGGTGGAACAGAGGCTAACAATATTGCTATCCTCGGAGGCTTTTACTCAAAGAAAAGAAAATGCGACGATACGGTAATGATAACCGACTCCGAGCATGCTTCCGTCGAAATGCCCGCACAAAAGCTTGAGAAGGAAGGCTATAAGATCATTCGCGTGCCTACAAAGGGCGGAAAGCTTGATATTGATTTTGTACGCGAAAATCTTACCCCGTCGCTTGTGCTTGCCTCGTTTATGAGCGTCAATAACGAAACCGGAGCGGTTTATAACGTAAGCGAAGCTTTTTCGATCATAAAAAGATTCGATCCGAACATAATTACTCATACCGATGCGGTTCAGGCATTCGGAAAGATAAAGCTCGATGCCGGTAGAATGAATGCCGATATGATATCCGTAAGCTCGCATAAGATCTGCGGTCCTATGGGTGCAGGAGCTCTGTATATATCTAAAGAAACTGTACGCGCAAAGCGTATATCACCGATATTCTTCGGCGGAGGCCAACAGAATGATCTTCGCTCGGGAACAGAAAATCTACCCGCAATACTCGGATTTGCTGCGGCGTGCGATGAGGCATACTTGAGCTTCAAAAGCAATACCGACACGATGTATGACGTAAGAGCTTATCTTACCGAAAGACTTTCAGAACTCAACGTTAAGATCAACTCTCCCGTTTCATTTGCTCCGCATATAGTAAATATAACTCTTCCCGGGATAAAAAGCGAGGTAATGCTGCATTTTCTCTCCGCTAAAAATATTTATATTTCCGGCGGGTCTGCATGCTCATCAAACCATCCCGCAATATCGAGAGCTCTCAAAGCGTTCGGTCTTTCGGATTTTGATGCAGACTGCTCTGTGCGGATCTCTCTTTCATATCTTAATACAAAGGATGAGGTAGACTTTCTGATCGATAATCTATCGGACGGAATTTCCTCTCTTATCAAAAGAAAACGATAATAAGACGGACTGTCACGCCAAATGACGCGGCAGTCCTTTTTTTATTTGTTGATACGGTCGAATACTTTTGCGTATCCTTCATGACCGTAAAGAAGCGCCTTGTTTACCTTACTTATGGTTGCCGTGCTGGCTCCTGTAGCATCACGTATTTCGCTGTACCGCATACCCATTATCAGCATTTTTGCGACAATGAATCTTTGATTTACTGTGTCAAGCTCGCTTTCGGTCAATATATCTTCGAAAAAATCCGCACACTCTCCCAGTCTTCTCATTCCGATAATTGCACGGTAAAACTCGATACGGCTTTTTTTATCACTTTTTCTCATGACGTTTATCTCCTTTCGCGAGTACCTGACAAGCGGATCAGGTCCTTTATCGCAAAGTAAAGTGCCTCATTATCCTTTACACTGTTGAAAAATCCATACGATACCCTTACCGCACCATACTCTCCTGTGCATAGGCTTTTGTGCGCAAGAGGAGCGCAGTGAAACCCGCTTCGCACGCATATCTCTCTTTCTGCAAGATATTCTCCTACCATATCGCTTCTTAGCCCTTTAACGTTAAATAAAAGACAGGAGCCTATCGATCCGGGACGGTATATTTTGACTTGCTTGATTTCAGACAGCTTGTTTACCATATCGCAAAAAAGCATATTCTCATGAGATCTTATTTGGGAGATCCCCGTTTTTTCAATAAATTCGCAGCCCGCCCTGAGGGAGGCTATCGCCGGAGTTGGAAGTGTGCCCGCTTCAAGACGTTCGGGAAGAAGCGCCGGCATATGAATATCCGTAGAGTTGAATCCGCTCCCTCCCTCAAGTAAGGTGTCAAGCGTATACTTTCCGTCGGAAATAAGAAATCCTCCCCCCATTATTCCGAGCATCCCTTTATGTGCAGGTGCACATAGAATGTTTATTTTCTCTTTATCGATATCTATTGCGATATGCCCCGCGCTTTGGGAGGCATCAAGAATAAAAATTATACCTTCTTTTTCACAAAACTCGCCTATTCTGCGCGGATATATCCTGTTTGAACAAAGATTTGAACAGTGATTCATGATCAGAGCACGTGTGTTTGCTCGTATTTTTTTCTTTATATCCCACAAAATATCGGCGCTTTTTTTATCGAGAACATCTATTATATCGTAGCTACACCCTTTTTCCTCACAAAGTCTTGTGAGCGGACGAAGTACAGCATTGTGCTCCATATTGCTGATGATATAATGCGCACCTTCCACGGATGTTCCCTTTATCGCAAGATTCAGTGCGTGAGTGGCGTTCAGAGTAAAAACAATATTTTCGGGCTTTGCCGAAAACATTCTTGAAAGAGCTTCTCTGCATTCATATACCTCGTTTCCGCTTTTTTCAGACATTATATGACCGCTTCGGGAAGGATTACCGCCAAGCTCTCGAAGAGCATGTTCAGCGGCTGTGTATACCTCAGTCGGCTTTGGAAAGCTTGTAGCGGCATTGTCAAGATATATCATAAGGATATTACGCTCGAACGTATGCCGTTATCACGAAGCGTGCGAACGGCATACGGCATATCCTCCTTCAGGATCTTTATACCGTACAGGCATCCGCCGTCCTTCATTCGGTTTTCTATTTTTACTACCGTGACCAAAGAAAGTGATGAAAGGATCCGCTTTGCTTTTTGTGATTCTGTCTCTGAGCCGATGCCGAGCTTAACCGTTTTTGTATCGCGATCGTTCATACTCGATCCTCCTTTCTTAAATGCTTGCTTTCCCTTTATCATTATATGAAGTATACTGTCGAACGGTGAAGAAAAGCGAATCTTAAAAAAAAAAATAAATAGATTTTAATATTTATTTAAAAAAATAAAAAAAAGACTTTACACAGAGAAGATATTGTGATATAATAATTATATAATATCGGAATTTTACGCGGAGGTGTGATTTATGAAAACCGACATACAAATAGCGAAGGAAGCGCAAATGCTTCCGATATCCGAAATAGCAAAAAAACTCGGTCTCAAAGAAAACGAATACGAGCCTTACGGATGGTATAAAGCTAAAATATCAGACGAATTTCTCTCGAGAAAGGCCTCCGAGGAAAACGGAAAGCTCATTCTTGTAACAGCTATAAACCCTACTCCCGCAGGAGAGGGAAAGACCACCACTACCGTCGGTCTGGGTATGGCTATGGAGAAAATAGGAAAGAAGGCTATTATAGCGCTTCGTGAACCCTCGCTCGGTCCCGTATTCGGAATAAAGGGCGGTGCCGCCGGTGGAGGATACGCTCAGGTAGTTCCCATGGAGGATATCAATCTTCATTTTACAGGTGACTTTCATGCAATAACCGCTGCCAATAATCTTCTTTGTGCCGTGCTCGACAACCATATTCAGCAGGGAAATGAGCTTGGTATCGATCAGAGAAGAGTGCTTATAACAAGAGTTACCGATACAAACGACAGAGCTCTCCGCAACGTTATCGTAGGGCTTGGCGGAAAGATAAACGGTGTTCCTCGAGAGGACCATTTTAAGATCACTGTTGCAAGCGAGGTTATGGCTATACTATGCCTTGCCGAATCTCTTGCCGATCTTAAAGAGCGTCTTGGAAATATGCTCGTGGCATATAAGTACGACGGATCTCCCGTATACTGCCGCGACCTTAAGGTTAACGGATCTATGGCAGTTCTTCTCAAGGACGCAATAAAGCCTAATCTTGTTCAGACGCTGGAAAACACTCCTGCAATTATACACGGTGGACCTTTTGCAAATATTGCACACGGTTGCAACTCTGTAAGAGCTACGAAGCTTGCGCTGAAGCTTGCAGATTACGCTATTACCGAAGCGGGCTTTGGTGCCGATCTCGGAGCAGAGAAGTTCTTTGATATTAAGTGCCGCAAGGCCGGACTCACTCCGGACGCTGTAGTACTCGTTGCTACCGTTCGTGCTCTCAAGTATAATGGCGGTATAGCTAAGGACAAGCTTTCCGAAGAAAACACGGAAGCTCTTGAAAAGGGCTCATGTAACCTCGTAGCTCATATAGAGAATCTTTCCAAGTTCGGTATTCCCGTGGTTGTTGCAATAAACAGATTCGGAAGCGATACAGAAGCAGAGCTTGATCTTGTCAGAAATATATGTATAAATGCCGGAGCAGACTTTGCGCTTTCAGAGGTGTTTGCCAAAGGAGGAGACGGAGGAACCGATCTTGCTCGCAAGGTTGTGGAAGCATGTGAAAAGAAATCAGAATTCAAGTTCCTTTACCCCGATGACGCAAGCATCTGCGAAAAGATAGAAACGGTTGCAAAAGAATACTATGGCGCAAAGGACGTTAAATACGACGCTTCCGCTATCAAAGCCATAAAAGAAATTGAAAATCTCGGAATAGACGTATCCGCACTTCCCATTTGTATGGCAAAGACTCAGTACTCGCTTTCTGACGATGCCTCACTTCTCGGACGCCCCACAGGATTTACTCTCAACGTAAGAGACGTTACCCTTAATGCCGGCGCAGGCTTTGTGGTCGTTCTTACAGGTGCCGTTATGACAATGCCCGGACTTTCAAAGCAGCCCTCGGCATACTCTATAGATATAGACGAAAACGGAAATATAACGGGTCTCTTCTGATGAAGGTACTTGCAGATAAGATTACCGAAAGCGTCGAGGAAACAGTTGAACTCGGAGAGACGCTTGCAGATGTTCTCAAAGGAAAGCGGGGGACATTTGTAGCTATGTACGGAGACCTCGGAACCGGGAAAACTGCATTTACTCGCGGATTTTGCTCAAGGCTTTGCCCCGGCGATAGGGTATTCTCGCCTACGTTCGCGATAATAAACGAATATGTCAGCGGTGATATTCCCGTATATCATTTCGACGTGTATCGAATAGAAGATGATGACGACCTCTATTCTACCGGTTTTTACGAATACATTGACAGGGAAGATGGTATAATTCTTTGTGAGTGGTCGGAGAATATTCCGTATGCCATTCCGCAAAACAGAATAGAGGTCAGAATCGAAAAATGTGACCCTGTGAATTACCCGGACAGACGCAGAATACAAATAAACGAATTTAACTGATAAAGGGAATCGGATGAAAATATTATCAATGGATACTACCGCGGATACAGTTTCCGTGGCTCTGTGTGAAGACAAAACAATTATATCTTCATTTAGCGGAAATCTTAAAAGAACTCATTCTTCAACACTTCTTCCGCTGATAGACGCAGTGCTCAATTATTCGGGCATTGGATGCGATAAGATAGATATGCTTGCGGTGACGGTCGGCCCGGGGTCGTTTACCGGTCTCAGAATAGGTGTTGCAACTGCAAAAGGACTTGCGTTTGGAAACAATATTCCTACAGTAGGTGTTTCGTCTTTACTTGCTCTCGCCTATAACTTCAAGGACAGAGAAGGCGCACTTGTATGTCCGTCACTAAACGCAAGACGGAACGAGGTATATTTTGCATTGTTCCGTATTGTTGACGGGAAGCCGATGAGACTTACCGATGATTCATCAATGCAAGCCTCGGAGCTTGAGGAAATACTTTTACAGCACGACGAAAACGTGTTGTTCTGCGGAGACGGTACGGTAGTACTGAGAAATGTTTTTACAAGACTGAGTGTACCCGTCGACAATCAGCTTTTACTCTATCCGAGCGCACCGTCCGTGGCGCTTGCGGCTTTTGACAAGATGCAGAGTGAGGGCGTATCATATGCAACAGAGCTTTCACCTACGTATCTTAAACCATCTCAAGCCGAGAGAGAAAGACTTGAACGAATTAATAAATAAAAAATTAGAGGAAAAAACATGAACACTAAAAGAACTATCGTAATCGGAGCAGACCATGCAGGCTATCTTCTCAAGGAAAAGGTTTGCGCTTATCTTACCGAAAAAGGTTTTAACGTAATTAACGTAGGAACAGATTCTTCCGAAAGCTGTGACTACCCTGTATTTGCGGAAAAGGTGTGCAAGACTCTTCAAAGCGGAGATGCAGACCTCGGCATACTTGTCTGCGGAACAGGCGTAGGCATGAGCATGGCTGCAAATAAGTATAAAGGAATAAGGGCCGCTTGCTGCTCTGATACCTTCAGCGCGCGCCTTACAAGAGTGCATAACGATGCAAACGTTCTTTGCTTCGGTGAGCGAGTTGTAGGGGAAGGTCTTGCCCTCGATATCGTCGATGCATATCTTGGTGCAGAATTTGAGGGCGGAAAGCATAAGAGAAGGATCGCTATGTTTGAAAATGGCGTAGAGTGATCTATAAAACGGAAAAATACATGCCAATTCCGGCAAACGGAGATTTTATGAACGTAAATGAAAAAAAGATCGGAAAGATCGCTTCTGTTCTCAGAGCATTTAATGGGAGGATTCCCGAAAAAGCTTTCTTTTCCGCAATTATCGTAGCTGCAGGCTCATCTACCCGTATGGGGGCGGAAACTCCAAAACAGTTTATGGACCTTGACGGAATGGACGTTGTTGCAAGAGCTATATCCGCATATCAGAACTCAGAGTATATCAAGGAAATAATAATTGTCGCCAGAGAGGGAGACAAGCCGAGATATGAGGACTATAAGAGAATATATTCCTTCACAAAGCTGAAAAAAGTCGTATGCGGAGGCGCAACAAGACAGGATTCCGTACTCTGCGGAGTTGAAAAGGTTGACGAAAAATGTGAATTCGTAGCTATCGCAGACGGAGCAAGACCTCTTACCACTACTGAAATGGTTGATAAGGTGTGCAGAATGGCATTCGATTTTGATGCTGCGTGTGCCGTTTCGCGTTCCTACGACACGGTAAAAATAGCGGATAAGGCGGGATTTATCACAGGAACACATGACAGAGACGTTTGCTGCTTTGCGCAGACACCGCAGATTTTTAAGCTTCCTCTTTACCGAGCGGCAGCTTACTATGCAAAAGAAAACAATTTTGCCGCAACAGACGACTGTTCGCTCGTTGAGAATATAAAACGAAAGGTAAAGCTCGTCGACGTCGGAAGGGATAATATAAAAATAACCTGCCCCGAGGATATAGAAACCGCCTTGATGATAATACGAAAGCGTGAAGGAAAGTCATCTCCTTCGATCGGAGGCTGATATGAGAATAGGACACGGTTATGACGTTCACAGACTCGTAGAAGGCAGAAAGCTTATTTTAGGCGGAGTTGAGATAAACTACGAAAAAGGACTTCTCGGTCATTCGGACGCCGACGTTCTGCTTCATGCCATATCCGATTCTTTGCTCGGCGCCGCCGCTCTCGGTGATATAGGAAAGCTTTTTCCGGATAACGATCCGGCTTATCTCGGTGCAGATAGTCTCGTTCTACTCAAAAAAGTAGCAGAGCACTTAAAAGAGAACGGCTTTTCTGTCGTTAACGTTGACGCCACAGTTATAGCACAGGCACCAAAGCTCGCTCCTCATATTCAAAATATGAGAGAAAATATAGCAAAGGCAATTGATGTTGACGTATCCTGCGTCAGTGTAAAAGCGACCACCGAAGAAAAGCTCGGGTTTACCGGTGAGAAACTCGGTATAGCCGCTCATGCAGTATGCCTTATAAATTAAACCTAAGCGGAGGTAAATTATGTTTTATATAGCACCATCTATTCTTGCGGCAGATATATCAAGGCTCGGTGAAGAGGTAGCAAAGGTTGAAAATGCCGGAGTATCCTACTTACATATTGATATCATGGACGGAAATTTTGTCCCGAATATTTCCTTCGGTCCGAGCGTGGTATCCACCCTTCGCCCACTTTCAAAACTTTTGTTTGACGTACATCTTATGATAACGTCTCCTTGGAAGCACATAGATACCTTTATAAACGCCGGTGCAGACAGTATTACCGTGCATTATGAGGCTTTCAACGGCGACGAGGAAATGCTGCTTGACGTCTTAAGATCAATAAGGGAAAGAAAGTGCGGTGTGGGTCTTGCGATATCCCCGAAGACCTCATATGAGTGTATACTTCCGTATCTCTCGCTTGTGGATATGGTTCTTGTAATGACTGTTGAACCGGGATTTGGAGGACAGTCGCTTATTCCTGCAACAATAGATAAGGTAGCTCCTCTCAGAAGAGCTGCGCTCTCGGCAGGTCTCAATCTCAGAATAGAGGTTGACGGTGGAATAAATGAAGATACTATTTGGCGCGCAAGCGCGGCGGGAGCCGACGTGTTCGTTGCGGGAAGCGCGATTTTTCGCACGCAAAGGCCTAAAGCGGTCGTCAGCACACTCAAGACCAAGGTAAAAGAACACCCGTTCATCGGTTGATTTTTCGTATCAAGGAGATATATATGGCTAAACACAGCATGTCTTTTTCGGGCAATTATAAGTCAATACTTGAAAGAATAGATTCCGCTATCCTTGACGGGAGCTTCAGCGCATCCTATGAGGACGGAGTTCTTTGCTCTGAGGACGGATACGTTTCTGCGATGAGAGTGTACGAACGCTATAGCTATACGGGCGGAAACCGTGTAAGTATGTCTGTTTTTCTCTTCGGCAAAGATAACAGATACACTGTTACCTTTATAACTTCCGGCGGAAGTCAGGCTACCTTTTTCAAGCTTAATACAATAGGCGAGGAAGCCTTTCTGGACACCGTAGTCTCGGCACTTGACGATTTAAAATAAAAAACAAGCGAGGTTTTATTACGGTAAAGCTTCGCTTATTTTGATATTTATATTTTTTATAAAAAAACACGCAATATTTATTTAAAATGCCGATTGCAAAAAGAAGAATTTTATGATATAATATTTATATATTTTTTTCGGAAGGAAAACTGTATGGGTGGATTTTTTGGTGTAGCAACAAAAGAAGACTGCGTATTCGATTTGTTTTTCGGAATAGACTATCATTCACATCTCGGCACCCGCCGTGCCGGAATGGCTGTCTATGATTTTGAAAATGGCTTTGATAAATCTATTCACGATATTGAAAGTTCTCCGTTCAGAACAAAATTCATAAAGGATTTTGAAGAAATGAGGGGAAATTTCGGTGTAGGATGTATTTCTGACTTTGAAGCACAGCCTATTCTGGTAAGATCGCATCACGGTTCTTTTGCTATAACAACAGTAGGAAGAATAAATAATTCGGAAGAGATCGTAAAAAATATCATCAGTAAAAAAACGCATTTCTTTGAAATGCAAAACGGAGCCATAAATCAGACTGAGCTTGTAGCCGCATTGATAAATCAAAAGGATAATTTTATCGAAGGTATACGATATGCTCAGGAAATTATTGACGGTTCTATGAGTATGCTCATTCTCACACCTAAAGGAATCTATGCGGTCCGCGACCGTCTCGGAAGAACCCCTGTAGTTATAGGGCACAAGGAGGAGGGCTTCTGCGCAAGCTTTGAGAGTTATGCGTATCTTAACCTCGGATATACCGATTATAAGGAACTTGCTCCCGGTGAGGTAGTGGTTTTTGACTCCGAGAATTTAAAAACGCTTGTATCTCCCGAAAACGATATGAAAATATGCACATTCCTTTGGGTATATTACGGCTATCCTTCATCCTCATATGAGGGAACCAGCGTTGAGCTCATGCGCTATAATTGCGGAAAGTGCCTTGCCGAAAGAGATAAAGGAAAGGTCACGCCCGATACAGTTGCCGGAATTCCGGATTCAGGAATCGCTCATGCCGTCGGATACGCAAATGCGTCGGGAATACATTACACAAGACCGTTTGTAAAATACACGCCCACTTGGCCTCGCTCATTTATGCCCGGAATACAGACAAAGCGTAATCTTATAGCCAAGATGAAGCTTATTCCGATACATGATCTTATAGAAGGGAAGAGTCTTCTTCTTATAGACGACTCTATCGTGCGAGGAACTCAGCTCAGCGAAACTACAGAATTCCTCTATAACAGCGGAGCTAAAGAGGTACATATAAGAACAGGCTGCCCACCTGTTATGTTTGCGTGTAAATATCTTAATTTCTCTCGTTCAACGTCCGTAATGGAGCTTATGACAAGAAGGGCAATAAAAGAACTTGAAGGCTGTGATCCGGATGACGCTATTGTTTCTCAGTATACCGATCCCGATAGTGAAAAATACAAGAATATGATCGAGGTAATCAGACAAAAACTTCACTTTACGTCACTTGCGTATCTCCGCCTCGATGATATGCTTGATTCTATAGGAATAGACCACTCAAAGCTTTGTACTTATTGCTGGACGGGAAAAGAATAATTTATAAATATAAAAGATCACCTATACACGGCATAACCGTATATAGGTGATTTTGCTTTTTTGCTGTCAGTGGTTTTTGGCTATTATTTTCGCAAGCTCGGGAAACTTTGATAATTCTTTTCCGAGATCCTCCATGTTCTTAAGCGTTATCGTATTGTATCCGAGCATACGCGCGGAAGCTGTATTTCGCGGCGAGTCGTCAGCGAAAACGCATTCCTCCGCTTTCTTTCCGTAGCGCGAAAGAAACAACTCGAATATCTCACGCCCGGGTTTTACCACTCCATCCTGATATGACGCAATTCCGCCTTTCATGTATTTGAATATTTCAAACGTTTTGCTCATATATTCAAAAGCATGCTCATTTGTGTTAGAAAGGTAATATACCTCAACACCGGCTTCAGAAAGTCTTTTTACGATGTCGGTATTCTGCTTTGAAGGCCTGAGCATATCATCGCAGTTATCCATAAGGGTATGAACTGTTTCTGCGTCATCCGGGTATTTTTTGCATATTGCATCTATTATCTCGTTTCTTGTCATAGTTCCGTAGTCACCGGCTACCCACTCCTCGCTACGAAAACATATGTGATTGAAATAATCTATCTCACCTTTCTTAGTTATGAACTGTGATACATAAATATCAGAATAGAAGGTTACAAGAACGTTTCCTATGTCAAGAACAACTGTGTTTATCATATTAAAGCCTCTTTAAAGTTAAAATCGAATTTGTGATCCTGAGTATTATTTTATTGCGGAGCCGTATATGTTGTGAGGTGAAAGACTACACGCTTTATCCGCGGGCAACGAAAGCAAACTTATCGTTTTCGGTAAGGTTCAGCGCGTCTACCATTGCCTCGAAGCGGGCGAGGGCGCGCATGAGTCCGTCGGGATTATGTGCGTCAGAACCGAGATAGAATTTACATCCACAGTCCAAAGCAATGCGATAGGGTCGTAAAGCCGTTTCCGAAGAGCAATCACTAAGGGGTGTGTTGAGTTCAACTCCCATTCCTTTAGCTGCAACTCTTTCAAAAAATTCAGCGTACTGATTATCGGTGATAGCGTTCAGAATGTCATCACGGCTGCCTTCGCAGTTTGATGCCATAAGTCCACAGGTGAAATGAGCCAAACCTATTTTTTCAAACGGGAGATCCATATCCAAAAGCGCGTGGTTGCGTTCCATGTAAAGCTTAGCGATGTCCGTCGCTTTAGTAATACTCTTGTCCATAGTAAAGCCCGTCATGTGCAGATGGCTTGTAGGAACGATGATAAATGCGAACTTATCCATAGTTTCACGCGAAATTCCCAGCGTCATGAAGCGGTCAAAATCCGTTTCGCAACCGAAATCAAATCTTACCTCGCTGTCCTCGGGAAGCGGAAGTGCCTTGGAAAGGTGTTCGTAATTCTGAGGTGCATACCATTTGCTTGCTCCGGGAACCTTCTCGTCCCAAAAATGATCGGTCAGGCAGATATGTCGAAGTCCGATTTCTTTGGCGTAATCTAAAATAGTTGTGTTAGTTTGCTGAGGATGTCTTGAGCAGCTTGACAGCTGTGAATGAATGTGAAGATCATGGTCAATGATATATCTCATAATAAAAACCTCCTGATTGTATCTTAAATAAACGGAGTGATAAATTTCACCGTTAATATTAGCCCCATCATAAGAGTTTGACTCAATATGATGGGGCTAACCTTTTATTAAAGTCTTTTCGTGCGCTCTTACAAAAAGCGATCGCAAATTATATTATTTGCTTGCTTCTTCGATAGCAACAGCAACAGCAACAGTCATACCAACCATGGGGTTGTTACCTGCACCGATGAGACCCATCATTTCAACGTGAGCGGGAACAGAGGAAGAACCTGCGAACTGAGCGTCGCCATGCATTCTGCCCATTGTGTCCGTCATACCGTAGGAAGCGGGACCTGCAGCCATGTTGTCGGGATGGAGTGTACGTCCTGTACCACCGCCCGAAGCAACAGAGAAGTACTTCTTGCCGTTTTCGTTACACCACTTCTTGTATGTACCTGCAACGGGATGCTGGAATCTTGTCGGGTTGGTGGAGTTACCTGTGATGGAAACACCAACGTTTTCAAGTCTCATGATAGCAACGCCTTCGGGAACGCTGTCAGAACCGTAGCACTTAACCTTAGCTCTGTCGCCCGTGGAGTATGCCTTTTCCATAACTACCTTAACTTCTTCGGTATAAGGATCGAACTCTGTCTGAACGTATGTAAAGCCGTTGATTCTGGAGATGATCATAGCAGCATCCTTACCGAGACCGTTAAGGATAACGCGGAGGGGCTTTACTCTTACCTTGTTGGCGTTGAGAGCGATCTTGATAGCGCCTTCAGCAGCGGCGAAGGATTCATGACCTGCGAGGAAGCAGAAGCACTCTGTCTCCTCGGAGAGGAGCATTGCGCCGAGGTTACCGTGGCCGAGACCAACCTTGCGGTTTTCAGCAACAGAACCGGGAATACAGAAGGACTGAAGACCTATACCGATAGCTGCAGCAGCGTCGGAAGCCTTTGTGCAACCCTTCTTTATTGCGATTGCAGCACCTACTGTGTATGCCCATTTTGCGTTTTCAAAGCAGATAGGCTGTGTTTCTTCAACTATCTTGTAAGGATCAATACCGTAGTTGTCGCAGATCTCCTTACATTCGTCGATAGACTTGATACCGTATTCATTAAGAGCAGCGAGGATCTTCGCCTCACGTCTTTCATAACCTTCAAATTTAGCCATTATACACTACCTCCTTGATTATTCCTTACGGGGGTCAATGTACTTTACAGCATC
>SVRJ01000066.1 GCA_015064885.1 Oscillospiraceae bacterium | reverse complement strand
CCTATTTTTGCAACTTCAGCATCATCGCAGAACCACCACATAATAGGCTCTGCAAACAATGCCGAGACAGCGGCAAACAAAACGCAGAGCACCGAGCCTACCTTTGCGGTAAAGACAAACGACTGCCAGGTTCGCTTTTTGTTCCCGGCCCCGAAGTTATAGCCTGCCACCGGCTGAAAACCCTGACCGATTCCGATACTTATATTACGTACAAGAACGTAGACCTTGTTGGCTATGGTAATGGCGGCACCCGCCGCATCCTCTCCGTAGGCTATTGCCTGAATGTTGAGGACTGCCGCCGCAAGGCTTCCGAGTCCCTGTCTGCAAATAGTGGGCACTCCCGTTGTAACTATAAGCTTATAGTCCGTGAAGCGTCTGCTAACACATCTGACGTCTATTCGTACTATAGATCTTCCTAAAACGAACATAGAGCCGAGAATGCAAAAGCTCACGGTCTGACTTACCATCGTAGCTATTGCTGCTCCTCCGGTTTCCATGTTAAGCTTAAAAATGAACAAGGGATCGAGAAATATGTTCAGTATTCCGCCGGCGCCTATGCCTATAGTCGCAAGATTTGCAAAGCCTTCGCTCCGCAGAGTACTGTTCAGAACAAAAGTGGCGCAATTTATCGGTGCGGCAAGAAGGATATATTTCGCATACGGAATTGCATACGGCATCATGGTATCGGTACAACCGAGAAGCCTCAGAAGAGGTTCAAGAAAGGATATTCCAAGGACTGCGATAAGCAAACCCACGAGTATAGCGGCAAAAAAAGCACTTGACGCGTACTTATCAGCTTCCTTATTCTGTTTTGCTCCGAGCCTTCTGCTGATCAGACTTCCCGCGCCTATACCGAGTCCGTATCCGAATGCCTGAACTATCGCCATGATAGAATATACGGCGCCTATGGCTGCAGAGGCCGATTTATTGAGCTGTGAAACAAAATAAGTATCCGCGGTATTATATATGACTGTTATAAGAGTACCTATAACGGCGGGGAGTGCGATCGAGGCTACAAGCCTTGGTATAGGCGTTTCCATCATTCGCTTGTACTGCGCCTCACTATCCGAAAATCCTTGCTGTCTTATTTTCATCACGATATCCTCATCGTTTATGTTTTTTCAGTATAAGTATATCATATTTTAATCATAAATTCAAGGTGAATTTTTTTCCGTAGCGAAATTATTTATATAAAAGCTTTAATTTTTTGTTAACTCGGTATTCCAAAAAGAAAAATATGCTTTCGTTTCACTTGAATAAAAGAAATTTAATTTTTTATTTGTTGACATCAAAGAATAAATATGATATAATATTATGATGTGAAAATAAGATGAAAAGGATAATGAATATATGTTTGAACAAATACTCGAGCTTATCAAAGAATTTGACACTATAATAATACACCGACATAAAAATCCGGATGGAGACGCACTCGGCAGCCAGATAGGACTCAAAAATATACTGAAGGAAAATTTCCCTTCCAAAAGAGTATTCGCAGTAGGAGATCCGGCAGGACGCTATGCTTTTATGCATGAGTCTGTAATGGACGTTATAGACAACAGTACGTATGAAAACGCTCTTGCCGTGATTCTTGACACGTCTGCAAGCTCTCTTATCAGTGATGAAAGATACACGCTCGCAAAAAAGACAGCTCGCATCGACCACCATATTTTTTGCGAAAAAATTGCCGACCTTGAGGTCACTGACACTTCATATGAAAGTTGCTGCGGGCTTATAACAGAATTTGCTATAGAATGCGGTCTCAGTGTGACTGCCGAAGCCGCTAAATCGCTTTACACCGGTATGGTCACCGACTCGGGACGCTTCAGATACGATTCTACAAACGCCAATACGTTCAGGCTCGCTTCGTTTCTGATAGGGCACAGATTCAATGCCGGAGACATATACAGAAACCTCTACGCCGACGATTTTTCTTTTATTCGTCTGCGCGCGCAGTTCGTACTTAAGGTGAAATTCACAGATGCGAACGTGGCCTACATATATACTCCTATCGATGAACTCAAGGGCTACTCGGCAGACACTTTTACAATATCCCGGGGAATGGTCGGAGTAATGTCGGAAATACGCGGCGTAGATATCTGGGCAAACTTCACCGAAACAGAAAACGGTGTGCTCTGTGAGATACGCTCAAGCCTTTACAATATCAACCGCGTTGCCGTTAAATACGGCGGAGGCGGTCATGAAAAAGCAAGCGGTGCTACACTTAAGGACTATGATGAGGCTATGAAGCTTTTATCGGATCTCAACGAAATTGCGAGGAATAAGAAATGAGTTTTGAAATCAAAAAATTAATACTTGACAAAATAAAAGAATACGACAGAATAATTCTATTCCGTCACTTCCGTCCCGACGGCGACGCCGTAGGTTCTACCAAGGGTCTACGTGAGATACTGCGTCTCACATATCCCGAAAAGGAGATACTTCTCATAAACAACGATTATTCGGATTACGTTTCTTTTCTCGGTGGTGAGGATCAGGATATTGAAGACGAAAAATACAGTACAGCTCTCGGTATTGTAATCGACACTGCTACCGAAGAAAGGATCTCAAATCCCAAATTCTCTCTTTGTAAAGAACTTATAAAGATCGACCATCATATCGAAACAAAGCCGTACGGTGACTTATCCTGGGTCGAGGAGGAGCGCGCCTCCGCAAGTGAAATGATCGCTGATTTCTATTTAACGTTCAAGGATGAGTTAAAAATAAACAAGGATGCCGCTACGTATATTTATACGGGAATAGTTACAGACTCGGGACGCTTCCGCTTCCGCTCGGTTTCCGGAGAGACACTAAGATGTGCCGCTGCTCTTCTCGATCTCGGAATAGATACCGATACTCTTTATGCACATCTTTACATGAAGGATTTTGACGCCCTCAAATTCCAGGGTTATACCTACAAGAAGATGAAGAGAACAGAAAACGGAGTCGTATACCTTCACGTTGACAAAGCAATGAAGAAAAAATTCGATCTTACGAATGAAGAAGCCGGTGCCTCTGTATCATATATGGACTCTATAAAGGACAGTCTTATCTGGCTCGCTTTCATCGACTCTGACGACGGAAGCATCCGCGTTCGTTTGCGCTCCAGATTCGTAACCGTAAACTCTATTGCGGAAAAGCACAACGGCGGAGGTCATGCATGCGCAAGCGGAGCTACTGTATACTCAAAAAAAGAGATGAAGACGCTTATTGCAGAGGCTGATGCTCTTCTTAAGCAATACAAGGAGCAGAACGACGGATGGCTATGAAAATACTTATAACCAACGACGATGGAATTCTCTCCCCTGCCCTTCCGCCATTGGCACGATGGGCAAAGAAGCTCGGTGACGTACTCGTAGTTGCTCCGAAACGCGAGCAAAGCGGAAAAAGCCATGCAATAGATTTCTGCAAGGAGATAGAAATAAAGAGAGTAGATCTTGTTGAAGGTGTACGCGCTTATTCGGTTGATTCCACTCCGGCGGACTGTGTCAGATATGCCGTGCTCGGTCTTGGTGAAAGATTCGATCTCGTTATATCTGGAATAAACAAGGGGTTCAATCTCGGAAAGGACATAGTATATTCGGGAACGGCGGGGGCTGTTTTTGAAGCGGCGCGTCTTGAAATGAAGGGCATAGCCCTTTCGACCGATCCGCACTCGTTTGAAGACGCAATAAATTCGCTTGACGGGCTTTATTCGTTTTTCGCGGCTAACTCTCTTCTTGAGATAAACGACCTTTACAACGTAAATATTCCCCTCTCTGCTTCTGATATTGAGTTCACCCACCTGGGGCGAATTTATTACACGGATAATTTTGTGGAAGAACGCGAGGGGATCTTTGTGCAGAAGGGTGAGCCTATGCGATATCATACAAGAGACGTCGGCTCTGATATTGACGCCGTAACAAACGGTATTATTTCAATAACTCCGCTCACTGCCGAGAGGACACACCGAACGGCACTTGAAAAATTACGCGCTCTTTAAACAAAATACCGCCCGGGCATTACTCATGTGAAATGCCTCGGGCGGTATATTTTTATGCGTACTTCCTTGGAGGAAGCATGATAAATATGCAAGTGTAGCTGTTGGTGTATGCGCTTGCGGCTGCAGAATACAGGCTTCCGAGTACACTCGGAACGTACGGTGTGGGATTATAATCTGTTTTACTTGAGATACTTCCTCCACCGGTGATATTTCCGAAGGTCTCTCCCCATCCTCCGTAATAGTTGAGATACTCGGTAAAATCGTTGTAATGATTATACGTGTAAAAAAGATATTTCTCGTTTGGCTCTGTTATAAGGTTTTTATTCTTATCATACCTTGCGTACACTATTCTTGCGGCTCCGCGTGTTATCGTCTTTCCGTCGTTATATATTTTTGACTGATATCCGGGATCGCAGTCTGTCCCGGTAGTTCCGATATCTATCTCATAATACTGAAGGTCTCCTCCGCATCCGTTTATATTCGGGAGCTTTGGCTCGTACGGATATTTATTCGTATTACCGCTGAATTTAGTGTGATTTAGTCGAAGATATTCGCCCCATATACTGTCCTGCGGATCTTCGGTCTTGGACTCCACATAATTTGCGGGAACGTCACCGAAGGCATACACGTATGCGGCTACCTCTTCAAGTGTAATATACGCTCCGCCTCTGTATACGGTAAAGACGGCTTTGCCATACGCATCGGTAACGGTATAAGAATTTTTATCCGGATATATATTCTCTTTATTTCTGATAAAATAATTCCCGCTGGTAGGTCTGTAAGCAGAAACATCCGGTTCCTGATCCGGAACCGTAATACTTCCTGACATAAGACCGTGAAGAGTCCGGTAATATGAATCGGCAAAGCTCTTTGCCGGCTTATAGTCGGCATAGAAGGCCTCTTTTGATATATCTGCATACGGGTCAAGAACCGACGATGGTCTTTGATTCGTCACCTCTATCATAGCCGTATCCGAAGTTCCCTTATAGGTAGCGGTTACCGCTGCTTTTCCTTCGTCAAGGGCAGTGACAAGACCTGTATCCGTAACCGTTACCGAGCCGTTTGAGGCCGTCCACTCAACGTAAGAAGAAAGCTCCTTTGGGATATCTGTATTGAGCTGAACCGAATCTCCGACGTTGAGGATAACCCTTCCACCGTTTATTATAGTTATCGACTTTACATCCGATTCGGTATTATTCCCAATACATCCGCACAGTAAAAAAGAAAACAGAAGTATGAGGGCAACAAACGAGGGTATTCTTGTTATTATTCTGTTATTCATCAAGCAGCTCCATTTTTTTAATGCACATATATTATACTTGTTTTTATTATAAATTTCAAGTGCATTTTGTAAACAAAGCAAAGGCAGACCCGACTTGCGTCAGGCCTGCCTTTATAAATTCAGTTATGATGCGTCAAGAAGCCTTGTAGGAATCAAGACTGCAACCGGAACCGAACTGAACGGCACCATTATAATTAGAGATGCTTCCTGTTACTGTGATAGTATCGCCAACCTTGATCTTATCAGCACCGTCGCCCTTAAGACGGAAGCACTGGATAGTCTTATCGGTGAGTGTACCTACCTGAATAGTAACTGTAACGTTCTTGTACTGCTCACTGTATGCTGTATCAACCTTTGTAATAACACCTGTAAGAGTATATGTTCCGTCAAGTGCCTTGCCGGTTTCAAGAGCATATGCAGCATTTAATATCTCCTCGGGAGTCTTGAGAGCGGGAGTTGCGGGTGCGTCTGTACCTGCAGCGACCTCAACGAGAACGCAACCGGAGTTGAATTCTATCGTTCCGTTGTAGTTCTTGATCTCACCGTAAACAGTGATGGTATCACCAACCTTGATCTTGTCGGCGCCTTCACCCTTAAGGCGGAAGCACTGAATGAGCTTATCAGCCTTATCGCCTACCTGGATAGTAACTGTAACGTTCTTGTACTGTTCGCTGTACGCTGTATCAACCTTTGTAATTACACCTGTGAGAGTATACTTTTCAGCAAGAGACTTGTCCTTTTCGAGAGCATATGCATCATCAACGATCTGAGCCGCTGTCTTGTATGCGTCGAGAGTACATCCGGAATCAAATTCGATGGTTCCGTTGTAGTTCTTGAGTGTACCTGTAACAGTGATGTTATCGCCTACTGCGATCTTATCAGCACCGTCACCCTTAAGGCGGTAGCACTGGATAAGCTTATCGTTCATGCCGGCTACAGAGATAATAACCGTAACGTTCTTGTACTGTTCGCTGTAAACAGTATCAACCTTTGTGATAACACCTGTAAGTGTGTACTTACCGGGAAGAGATTCTCCCTTAGCGAGAGCGTGAGCAGCATTTACGATATCTGCGGGAGTTGCAAGCTTTGTAAGGCTTACTGTAAATTCCTGAGTCTTTGTTTCGTTGCCGCACTTAGCTGTAAGAGTGAGCTTAACTGTCGCGGGAGCGTCGGGAACTGTTATAACGAGATCGCCTGTAGCAGCGTTAAATACTGCAGCAGCGTTATCAGAAACCCAAGTGTAAACAACTTCAGCATAAGTAGAGCCCTTAAGAGGAAGCTTGATAGTCTTATTTTCGGAAACAACGCTTTCAACAACTATGGTGCTGAGCTCCATCTCAACCTTTTCCTTATCTGTACGTGTGGGGAGAGTGAAGTTTTCAAAAGCGTCAACTGTTGCGGGAATGAGGTAGAAGTTTCCGCTGTAGAGCGAAACGATACCTGTAACGTCAGCAGTATAGCCGAAGTTATCTGTATGTGTCTTCTTGAAGGTATCCTTCTCTGCCACTGTGATACAGTTGTTGGAGGAGGAAAGTCTTACGTAAGCTTCGTTGTTACCGAGCTTGAATTTATAGTATCCGTTTGCTTCGTCCTGACCGGTGATCTCAACGCCCTTGATCGTAACGAGGAGAGACTGTCTGCCTGTGAGGGCTGCATCGTTAAGAGCTGCAGCGTTCTTGAATGCTTCTGTGAAGTCAACGGGAGCAACTTCCTTTATTGTGGAA
>SVRJ01000065.1 GCA_015064885.1 Oscillospiraceae bacterium | reverse complement strand
GTCTGCCGAAGAGACCCTTAACAGCCGGGAAGGGAGGACGGGGACGGGGCTCACCTCTGTTACCCTCGATAGAAGTCATAAGAGCTGTTTCCTCACCGCAAACGAACGCGCCTGCACCGAAACGGAGGGTGATATCGAAGTTGAAGCCTGTGCCGAAGATATCCTGACCGAGCATACCCGATTCTCTTGCCTGCTTGATAGCAACCTCGAGGCGGTGGATAGCGATAGGATACTCAGCTCTTACGTAAACGTAACCCTCGTCGGCACCGATAGCGTAGCCGGCGATAGTCATAGCCTCGATAAGTGCGTGGGGGTCGCCTTCAAGGATAGATCTGTCCATGAACGCACCCGGGTCGCCCTCGTCTGCGTTACAGCAAACGTACTTCTTGCCTGCGGGCTGGTTAGCGGCGAACTGCCACTTAAGACCTGTGGGGAATCCTCCGCCTCCTCTTCCGCGGAGACCGGAAGCCTTGATAACGTCGATAACGTCCTGGGGCTTCATTTCTGTGAGGACCTTAGCAAGTGCCTGGTAGCCGTCGAAAGCTATGTATTCATTGATATCCTCGGGGCTGATAACACCGCAGTTACGGAGAGCAACTCTGTGCTGCTTCTTGTAGAAGTTTGTCTCGTTAAGAGAAAGGAGGTTACCTGTCTCACCGTGGAGAGTCTCCTCATAGAGGTACTTCTTAACAACGTTACCTTCAACGAGGTGCTCCTTAACGATCTCAGCAACGTGAGACTTCTCAACTCTGCTGTAGAAGCTTCCCTCGGGATAAACTATCATGATCGGGCCGAGAGCGCAGAGACCGAAGCATCCGGTAAGAACGACCTTTACCTGATCCTCGATACCGTTCTTTACGAGCTCTTCCTTGAGAGCTTCCATAATTCCGTTACTACCCGAAGAGGTACAGCCTGTACCGCCGCAGATAAGAACTGTGTATTTATACTGTGACTGTTCGCTTGTCTCACCGTGTCTCATGGCCATAACAGGCTTTACGGCGTCGCGAATAGCATTAAGTTCCGCCAAAGTTTTCATACTCTGTTGTTTCCTTTCATATCATATTCTGTGTCTCAGACACCGTATTTTGCGAGAATTCCGGGGATGTCCGCCTTTGTAAGACGTCCGTAAACGTCGCCGTTAACTGTAAGAACGGGCGCAAGTCCGCAAGCACCGATGCAGCGTGTAGCCTCGAGCGAGCACTTTCCATCGGGAGTTGTGCTTCCTGCGGGAAGGTTGAGTTTTTCTGTAATAGCGTCGATAAGATCGCCTGCTCCCTTAACGTAGCACGCTGTACCGAGACATACTGCAATTGCAACCTCTCCGTCCGGATTGAGCTTGAACTGTGAATAGAAGGATACGATACCGTATACCTCTTCTTCAGAAACACCGGTTTCCTTTGCGATGATCTTCTGTACCTCTACAGGAAGATAACCGTAGATCTCCTGAGCCTCCTGGAGAATGGGCATCATTGAACCCTGAACTCCCTTGTAGGACTCGATTACGTCAAGAAGCTTTTCTTCCTGCTCCTTCGTGCCTCGAAAGACAACCGTGGTAGGCTTCTTCTTCATGAAATTTTCCCTCCGTTTTATATCTTTGTTAACCGCTTTTTGGCGGCATATTTTTTTGTGTTATATCACTACGCATATAACGCCATATAATATTATATAACAAAATCCCCTGTTTGTCTATAGTTTGTGTGAATATTTATCTCTTTTTTTACATTTCATCGTTATTTTTTTAACAAGTGAAAATCTGCCCTTTCAACAGTGCGGGGACATGATACGACCGCGCGAAAAAAATCACCGTTTTTTGCTTTCACACGGTAAAAAAGCATGCTTCTAACGCACCTTTGGGGGCACCTCTTTTTCACATTTGTTAATAAATTCTTGTTGCTTTTTCAACATATTTTATGGTATAATTAATCATACTGTATATAATTATTGCGGAGGTAAATATGGGTAACAGCTTTATCGCCTCGTGCGACAGAAAAGAGGGTACGGTAGCCGTTCTCATACGCGACGGCGACGAGCGTGAATTTACCGTCCGCGCGCCTCTTTCCGCCTGTCTTACCGAGGGCGGAGTATACGAATGCTGTGAGGAGGGCGGCAGGATAGTCCGCGTGCTCCACCTCACAAAGGAAGAGAAGAAGCGCCGCGAGGCATCTGTTTCTCTCCTGTCGCGTCTTTTCGGCAAAAACAAATAACAACCTTTTTATATTGGAGGACCTATGTCTTTTCTCGAAGCCTTGAATTTTACAAATATACTTAACCACGGACTTTTGGGTATAGCCGCACTCGAGTCGGCAAACGAAACGCTTCAGGCGGTATTCTTTGCGCTCGGGGCACTGATATGTATTGCGGAGGGATATTTTATAGGAGCATTCAGCCCCGCCATATATTTTTCGAAGAAGCTGTACGGCTCTGACGTACGCGAGTCGGGAAGCGGTAACGCGGGCAGCACGAACATGCTCCGCACGCACGGAAAGAAGGCGGGACTTATAACCGCGCTCGGCGATTTCTTCAAGGGAGTTCTCACTGCGCTTCTCGGATATATTGCTTTCGGATATAACGGTGCCGCTATCGCAGGCCTCTTTGCGGTAGTCGGTCACATCGCTCCCGTATACTACAAATTCAAGGGCGGCAAGGGCGTAATGGTGGCTGCATCCGTTCTCCTCATGCTCGACCCTGTTGTATTTCTTATCACTATCGCCATGTTCGCAGTCATAGTTTACCTCACTAAATACGTTTCTCTCGGAAGCATAATGGCTGCCCTCGTTTATCCTCTCGTATTCGTAAGAGTGGGCGGACATCTGGGCATTCCCGCAATAACCAACATAATCACGGGTGCGCTGATCATATTCATGCACAGAGGAAATATGGCAAGGCTCAAGGAGGGAACAGAAAACAAGCTCTCCTTCGGCAAAAAGAAGACGGAAGAAAAGCCCGCATCCGATGACGGCACAGAGTCTGTGCAAGAGGGGGAGACGGAAGACGCGGATAATGCGGACGGATATGCCGTATCCGAGAAAAAGCCGCAGCCTAAAAGCAAAAAGAATCAGAAAAAGCTGAAGAAGGGAAAGAAATGAACCCACACGAGCATCTCATACCGGTCGTAGAGCTTATACTTGCCGCGGCAAACGCGGATAAGCTCTCGCGGGTCATACTGTCAAAGCCCGCAAACAAGGATATAATAAAAGCCGTCGTAACGCAAAGGACTGTCTCGGGCAGGCGCGTCCTTCAGGCAGAGACCTTTACAAAGGACGGAAAAGCCTATCACAAAAACATCGACAGAGAGGACGGCGAGGCGATTTTTGACCTTTGCGGCGGCTTCTCTCAGATAAATATATTCACCTCGGCAAAGGAGGCGCAGTTTTCTCTTTCGAAGAAGGGAAAGGCACTCTACTCGGGAATCGACGCGGCAAGAAGGTCGCTTTCTGTCGGTGATACCGTCAAGGTCGAGGGAAACAACAGAAAAAAGAACACCGTGCTTTGCGGTGACGAGGAGTTTCTCAAGGTCCTCGGAATATGCGACGCAAACGGCAGGATACACGACAAGAAGCAATCAAAATTCAGACAGATAAACAAGTTTCTCGAGTACGTAAGCGACTGCGTTCCTTTTCTTCGCGAGGAAGGTACTCTCAGAGTCCTCGATCTGTGCTGCGGAAAGAGCTATCTCTCTTTTGCGCTCTACCACTATCTCGCGAATATTCTCGGAAGAGAGGTAAGCATGACGGGAGTAGATCTTAAAGCCGACGTCATAGAATACTGCTCGCAGTGTGCAGATACGCTCGGATTTTCGGGGCTTAACTTTATCTGCGGAGATATAAACGACTTTGCATGTGAGAAGGCTGACCTCACCGTCTCTCTCCACGCGTGCGACACAGCGACCGACGCGGTACTGAAGGTGGCGTGCGACGCGCGCTCGGACGTTATTCTCTCAACTCCGTGCTGTCACCACTACGTCACCGAAAGGTTAAGCTGCCCCGAGGCTGATTTTATCGCAAAATATCCTATACTGAGAAATAAATTTGCGGATGCGGCTACAGACGCGTTAAGGCTTGCATATCTTGAAAAGAGAGGCTACGACGTTCTCGCGGCAGAGCTTATAGACCCGTCCGAGACACCGAAGAACGTTCTTCTCAGAGGAATACGCAAAAAGGGCTTCGACCCGGATTCGGTAGAAGCGGCACGGCTCTCCGAGAGATATGACTCGCTCTGCACGTTTTTACTCAAGGACACACCCTACGTTATCTGACACGCCGATACGCTTCGGCAAAAACAAGGAGATCAAGCACAATGGCAAACATTTATTACAGAAGACTCTACGAGGGCGGACAGTGCATAAGCGCGGAAACACCCGAGGAGGTCTTTTCAAAGGAAGATAAGTATTATTCGGACGTTATAGTAAACACTCTCAGCGACGGACTCAGCTGCTACGTTCTCGTTGCCGGTCACGAAATGAGCTGGCCGGAAAAGAAGGTCACACAGAGAAACGACCGCTTCACGATACACTATATCGCAAAGGGGCAGGGAACCTTCAATAACACACCGATAAAAGAGGGCTCGTGCTTCGTAGTCTTTCCGAACCAGGAGTACACCCTGCTCAACGACAAGAACAACCCGCTCGACAAGTACTGGATAAGCCTCAGAGGACCGCAGACGACAGACTATATAACGCGCGCGCATTTCGATAAGATGCCGCCTGTGTTCAAGTTCTCTCACGAGGAGCGCGTTTTCGAGCTTTTCAAGGACATGATATACACACCCCATCCCGATACCGACCTCGAGCTTTATCTGCTCGGGTGCTTCAATCTTCTTCTTTCCTTCCATAAGGCAATGAACGAGCGCACGGACAACAAGCTCCACTTCAACGCGGGCCATAACTACTACGAAATGGCGAAGGATTATATAATGAAGAGATATAACGAAAAGCTGACGGTAAAGGACATCGCCGAGCACATACATATCTCAGAATCCTACCTGCGCGCGCTTTTCCTGAAATTCGAGGGAAAGCCGATCGGAGAGGTAATAATAGACTACAAGATGGAGTCGGCAAAGAGCCTGCTCACCGTGAGTGAGTATTCGGTAAACCAGATAAGCGGAATAATCGGATACGCCGACTACTCCACCTTCTCGAAGCTTTTCAAGAAGAAGATGAACTGCTCACCAACAGAGTACAGAAAGATGAAGCTCAAGAGATGAGCTTTTGAAGAATGCACGTAAAGGAGACACGCCTTGAACATTTACACGTAAAGGAGACACGCCTTGAACATTTACACGTAAAGGAGACACGCCTTGAACATTTATATGAAAGAAAAAAAGCCGCTCATCGCGGTATTCGGATCGAGATCGGATAACAAGAAGCTTCAGATAATACGCATAAATTACCTCACGAGTCTTTCGGACGCGGGAGCTCTGCCCGTGCTTGCCCCGATGTTTGCGAGTGTTGAGGACTACGCACAGCTTGCCGAGACGGCTGACGGCTTCTTCTTTGCGGGAGGAGTAGATATACACCCTCACAGATACGGTGAGGAGGTGCTCGAGGAGTGCGGAGAGATAGATACCGAAAGAGACAGAAGCGAATTTGACTTCTATTCGGTGATAAAGGACTCGAAAAAGCCCGTGTTCGGTGTCTGCCGCGGAATACAGACAATGAACGTAATGAGAGGCGGCACGCTCTGGCAGGACGTCCGCACGCAGAAGCCGTCAGAAACAGTACATTCGCAGAAGGCTCTCGGAAAAGAAAGAACTCACAAGGTGAAAGCGGTAAGGGATTCCTTGCTCTTTGATATCGTAGGCAAGGAAGAATTCGACGTTAATTCATTCCACCACCAGGCGGTAAAGAGCACAAGGCTTAAGATCTCGGCATATGCGGAGGACGGACTTGTAGAGGCTATAGAGGACGAGAATCATCCCTTCTTCCTCGGAGTGCAGTGGCATCCCGAATATACCACAGCTATTGACGAGGAGAGCAGAAGACTATTTTCTGCATTCGTCAGTGCCGCAAAAAAGAATTAATACAACGGCTGCGCGCTAAGTACGCAGCTTTCAAATAATTTATATACAAAAAATCGGCAGAGAGATCATCTTCTCTGCCGATCTTTTATTAAATTCAAACCGTTTGTGCTTTTTTATTCGGTCACCTTGTCGTCCGAAAGAAGCTTATCGACCGCCGACACGCTGAGGCAGGAAAGAGGATCGAGCTCCTCATCCTCAAAGAAAACGGCAAAATGGAGATGCGCCTCGTCGGCTATTTCCAGCATCGCGCTGTCACCGACCGCACCGAGAAGCTGTCCGCCCTTCACCGTGCTTCCCTCAGAGATCCCGCTTGCGTTTACAGAAGAGAGATTCTGATAAAGAGTGATAAGACCGCCCGCGTGCTTTACCGCCACACTGTAGCCCATCATCGGATCCTCGTATACGTCAAGCACGGTTCCGTCCGCCGCAACGTATACCGGTGCGCCCTCGGCACAGAGAATGTCTATTCCGGTATGAACTCTGTAGTCACCCATAGTCTGCGAGAATACCTGCATGTCGGGATCGTGCTCCTTCCCGAGAACACCCTCAACCGGGAGAGAAAGTATCGGCACCACCTCACCGACACCCGTATCGGGAGGAGTGGTCACATCCTTGATCGCAGTAGTCTCTGCCGTCGAGGAGGCAGACGTTCCGTCTCCCGACTCTGCCGGCTTTCTTCCTCTGTTTGCCGCGGTGGTAAATGCCGCAAGAACGATTATTCCGAGCAAGAGACACACCGCGGTAATGTATACTACTCTGTTTACCTTCTCGACCTCGGGACGCTCACCGTCCCCTCTGCCGAGCTTGAAATTAAAACGCCTGAACTTCATAAAATATCAACCCGAAGCCAAATGGCTTCTTTTCCTTTCGTGTATTGCTTTTTGTTTCAGCGTACGGTAGTATTTTTGTACAGAAAAACAAAAAATATACGCAAAACAGATAAAAGAAAAAAATATTTGATATTTTTCAAAAAAGGGCTTGACAAACAGATTCTTTTGTGGTATAATATTTAGGCTGAATAAAATCTGGGTGTGGCGCAGATGGTAGCGCGCTACCTTGGGGTGGTAGAGGCCGCTGGTTCAAATCCAGTCACTCAGACCAAATAAGCACGGTTATTTTGATAGAATAATCGTGCTTATTTTTTGTTTTT